>JBDTMD010000214.1:0-4572 GCA_039934435.1 Burkholderiales bacterium | reverse complement strand
CCGCCTCGATGCGGTCGCACAGCTTCTGCAGGCGCGCGCGCAGCACCTTGTGATAGTCGCGGCCGCGCGCGTAGCGCGCGACACGCGCGAGAAGCACATCCTCACCGGCTTCCGCGTCCCGCTGCAGGTAGTCCATGCGGCAGCTGATGACGCGCGCAGTACCCGGCACGAGCTCCGCCGGGCGCGCGCGGCGCGCGCCGTGGCGGGCCATATAATCCATCTCGCCGTGCCAGCCCTTGCCGAGCCACTCGCCGAGCCGGTTTTCCGCAGCGGCGAGGTCGGTATCCGCGATGCCGACCGCCTGGAAACCGAGCTCCGCGCCCCATTGCTTGATCTGCGCCGCGAGCGCGCCGTAGTCCATGGGCCCCGAGTCTAGCCTCGAGCTCGCCGGCGAATCGGCCACCTTGCGCCTGGGCGCCGCGCTTGCCGGCGGCGTCGCGCCCGGCCGTGTTCTGCACCTCTCGGCGAGCTGGGATCGGGCAAGACCACCGTGGTCCGGGGGCTCCTGCGTGAATTGGGTCACACCGGCCGGGTCAAGAGCCCGACCTATCCACTGGTTGAACTTTATGTGCTTTCAAGATTACACTTGTATCACTTTGATTTTTATCGTTTCAAACATAAGGACGAATGGCTGGATTCAGGCTTCAGGGAGTACTTCAATGCGCAGACGGCTTGCATCGTCGAGTGGCCGGAGCGCGCCGGCGGGCTGTTGCCGCCGGCCGATCTCGCTATCCGGCTGGAGGTTGCCGGCGACGGGCGGCGCGCCTGGCTAAGCGCGGGCACCCCTGGCGGCGTCGCCTGGCTGGCGCAATCGCGGCAGCGCTTTTCCTCGGCGGCATAGCCGCCGCCCACGCCCAGGTCGTCGCCACGCGCATCTGGCCGGCGCGCGACTACACCCGCGTCACATTCGAATCGCGCGCGGCGCTCGACTACAGCCTGTTCGCACTGAGCAACCCCGAGCGCCTGGTGCTCGACCTCAACACCGACGACGCCGACGGCCTGATCGCGCAGCTGCAATCCAAGGTCGCCGCCGCCGATCCGTACATCGCCGTCATGCGCGTCGGCACCAACCGGCCCGGCGTGACCCGCGTGGTGCTCGACCTGAAAGCGAAGGTCAGGCCGCAGGTGTTTGCACTGAAGCCGATCGCCGATTACGGCCATCGCCTGGTGCTCGACCTGTATCCGCTGGTGCCGCCCGACCCGCTGGTCGCGCTCCTCGAGCTGAATGGACAGCTCGCAGCGCCGGCGGTGCGTGGCATTGCGCCGCCCAAGGCGTCCGTGGCACGGCTGGCCACGGTGGTCATCGATGCCGGCCACGGCGGCGAGGACCCGGGCGCGCGCGGCCGCCGCGGCACGCTGGAAAAGGACATCACGCTTCTGATCGCCAAGCGGCTCAAGGCGCAGATCGACGCCGAGCCCGGCATGCGCGCGGTGCTGACGCGCGACGGCGACTTCTACCTGCCGCTGCAGGCGCGCGTGGAAAAGGCACGCGCCGTGAAGGCGGATCTGTTCGTGTCGGTGCACGCCGACGCGTTCATCCGCCCGCACGCGCGCGGCTCATCGGTGTTCGCGCTGTCGCAGCGCCCGACCTCGGAGGCGGCGCGCTGGCTGGCGAAGCAGGAGAACGACTCCGACCTGATCGGCGGCGTCAACCTCGACACGCGCGATCCCTACCTGAAGCAGGTGCTGGTCGATTTGTCGCAGACCGCCACCAACGACCACAGCATGAAACTCGCCGGCGCGGTGCTTTCCGAGCTCGGCCAGATCAATTCCCTGCACAAGGCGCACGTCGAGCGCGCCGGCTTCGCCGTGCTCAAGGCGCCCGACGTGCCCTCGATTCTGGTGGAAACCGCGTTCATCTCCAATCCGCAGGAGGAGCGCCGGCTGCAGGACGAGGCCTACCAGGACAAGATGGCGCGCGCCATGCTGGCGGGCATCAAGCGCTATTTCGCGAAGCACCCGCCGCGGCCCCAGGGGCCTTTGGCGAGCTACTGATCAGGACGCCGCGCGCCGCCGGCGCGCGCGCAGGAATTCCAGCGCGATCGGCAGGACCGAAAGCGCGACGATGACGACGATCACGGCGGCGAGATTGTTCTTCACCGCCGGAATATTGCCGAACCAGTAGCCCGCCATGCTGAGCGACACCACCCACAGCAGCGCGCCGGCGACACTGAAGGCGAGAAAGCGCGCATAGGGCATGGCGCCGATGCCGGCCACGAACGGCACGTAGGTGCGCACGATCGGCATGAAGCGCGCAATGATGATCGCCTTGCCGCCGTGCCGATCGTAGAAGGCGTGCGTGCGCTCGAGATGCGCGGGGTTGAACCAGCGAGATTCCCTGGCGCGAAACACTCGCGGCCCGGCCCAGCGCCCGATCCAGTAGTTGACGTTGTCACCGGCAAGCGCCGCGCAGATCAGCAGCACGATCACGAAGGCGATGTTCATGCCGCCTGCCGCTGCCAAAGTGCCGACCACGAACAGCAGCGAATCCCCCGGCAGGAACGGCGTCACCACCAGCCCGGTCTCGCAGAAGATGATCACGAACAGCAGCGCGTACACCCACGCGCCGTGCTGCGCGATGAACGCCGCGAGATGCGCATCGAGATGCAGCGCGAAATCCCACAGCGCGGCGGCGAGCTCCATGACCCGATTCTATATACTCCCCGCATGAGCGCCATTCGCGTCATGCCGGAGCTGCTGATCAGCCAGATCGCGGCCGGCGAAGTGGTCGAGCGGCCGGCGTCCGTACTGAAGGAGCTGCTCGAAAACAGCCTCGACGCCGGCGCCACCGAGATCCAGGTAATGCTGGCCGCGGGCGGCACGCAGCGCGTGCAGGTCGACGACGACGGCGGCGGCATCGCGCGCGCCGACCTCGCTCTGGCGCTCGCGCGCCACGCCACCAGCAAGATCGGCTCGCTCGAAGATCTGGAAGCGGTGGCGACGATGGGATTTCGCGGCGAGGCGCTCGCATCGATCGCCGCGGTGGCGCGCGTCGAGCTGGTGTCGCGCGAGCGCGCCGCGGCGCACGCCTGGTCGGTTGCTGCCGAAGGCGGCGCCGGGCTCGAGCCGCGGCCCGCGGCGCGTGCGCCGGGCACCACCGCCTCGGTCTCCGACCTGTACTTCAACACGCCGGCGCGGCGCAAGTTCCTGCGCACCGAAGCCACCGAGTTCGGCCACTGCGACGAGGTCTTTCGCCGCATCGCGCTTGCGCGGCCCGATCTCGCGTTCTCGCTGCGTCACAACGAACGAGTCTCGGCACACGTTGCGCCGCAGCCGCTCGCGGCGCGAGCCGCCGCGCTCCTCGGCGCCGGGTTTGCCGGCGCTTCGGTCCCGGTGGAAGCGAGCGCCGGGCCGCTGCGGCTGCACGGCCTCGCCGGCACGCCGCAGGCGGCGCGCAACCGCGCCGACGCGCAATATTTCTACGTCAACGGCCGCTTCGTGCGCGACCGGCTCCTCGCCCACGCCGTGCGCGAGGCCTATCGCGACACCCTGCACGGCGAGCGCCAGCCTGCCTTCGTCCTGTTTCTCGAGCTCGACCCGCGCGGCGTCGACGTCAACGTGCACCCGGCGAAGACCGAGGTGCGCTTTCGCGACGCGCGCGGCATGCACCAGTTCGTGTTCCACGCCCTGCAGCGCGCGCTTGCGCCCTCGGCCGCGGATGCGCCGGTCAGCTACGCCGCACTGCCGGCGCACGGCCCGGCGATCCAGGCAGCGCTGGCGATGCACGAGCCGGTGACGGCGTACCGTGCGGCGCCCGCGGCGCTGCCCGCATCGGAGAAAGCACCACCGCTCGGCTACACCCTGGGACAGCTGCATGGCGTCTACATCCTCGCCCAGAACGAGGCGGGGCTGGTGCTCGTCGACATGCACGCCGCGCACGAGCGCATCCTGATGGAAAAGATGAAGCTCGGGTTGGACGCCGGCGCCATCGAGCGCCAGCGCCTGCTGGTGCCGGCGGTGTTCCGCGCCGAGGCGCTCGATGTCGCCACGGCGGAAGAGAACCGCGACGCGCTCGAAAAGCTCGGACTGGAACTGAGCGTCGCCGGCCCGAACGAGCTCGCGGTCCGGGCGGCGCCGGCGCTGCTCGCCGGCGGCGACATTCCCGCGCTGGTGCGAGCGCTGCTGGCCGAGCTGCGCGAACTCGTCGCCGCGCAGGTGCTGGCCGCGCGGCAGAACGAGCTCCTCGCCACCATGGCGTGCCACGCCGCAGTGCGCGCGAACCGGCAGTTGTCGCCGCCCGAGATGAACGCGCTGCTGCGCGAGATGGAAGAAACCGAGCGCTCGGGAAGCTGCAACCATGGCCGGCCGACCTGGTACCAATTGACGCTCGGCGATCTGGACAAGCTGTTCCTGCGTGGCCGCTAAGGCCTACGCCCTCCTCGGCCCCACTGCGAGCGGCAAGTCGCGCCTTGCGCTCGAGCTCGCGGCGCACCATCCGGTGGAGATTGTCTCGGTCGACTCAGCGCAGGTCTACCGCGGCATGGACGTGGGGACGGCCAAGCCTTCGCGCGAGGAACGTGCCAGGGTTCCGCACCACCTGGTGGATCTCATCGAGCCGACGCAAAGCTATAG
>JBDTMD010000213.1:0-4604 GCA_039934435.1 Burkholderiales bacterium | reverse complement strand
CTCGATCACGCCGGCGCTGCAGGGCGGCAGTGTTGCCTGGACCTGCCGCGGCTTTCCCAACACAGCAATGCCGGCGAGCTGCGGCGGCAATTCCTGACCGCCGGCGCCCTTGCGGGCGCTAGAGCAGAACGATAAGCGCCGCCGCCAGAATTCCGGCGATCGCACCTGCGGCAATCACCAGCGTATCGCGCAGCCGCCAGCCCCCGCTCAGGGCCGTCGAGGTCGTCTGCATGGTGAGCGGCAGATTGCCCGCCGCGGGATCTTTCGATAGCGCCGCTTCGCTGAGCGCGACCAGTCGCTGCGTCGCTTCCAGCGAGTTGAAATTGCTCGACAGGCCGCGCGCCGGCGCCGCGTCGGGCGGCGGCGCAGTCTCTTCGGCGCGCCGCGAGCGCTCCAGGGTCTGCGCGAGAACGGCGCTCTTCACTTCCTTTTGCACGACCGTCGGCGCTATGGTCGGCGCGACCGAGCCCAAGGGCAGCGTCGAGGTCGCGCCGATCGCGGCGCCCTGCGCCTGCAACTCGCATTCGCGCAGGTTGCGTGCAATCTCGGCGGCGCTCTGGTAACGCTCTTCGAGCGATTTTGCCAGCATGCCGGCGATGATCGCATCGAGCGCCGCGGGCGCCGCCGGGTTGATGGCGCTCGGCACTGGGGGAACGAAATTGACGATCTGGTACATCACTGCATTGACGCTCTCGCCGGTGAAGGGCGCGGCGCCGGTCAGCATCTCGTACAGAATCACCCCCAGTGAAAAGATGTCGGTGCGATGGTCGGCGCGCTTGCCGATCACCTGTTCCGGCGACATGTACTTGGGCGAGCCCATCATCATGCCGGTTTGCGTCTGCACGTTGGAGGAACGCATGCGCGCGATGCCGAAATCGGTGATCTTCACCGCGCCGCTTTCCGGCACCATGATGTTGGCGGGCTTGATGTCCCGGTGCACCACGCCGCGCTCGTGGGCATAGGCCAGGCCCTCCGCCATCTGCGCCGCAATCGACAAGGCGCGCGGCACGGGCAGCGGCTTGGCGGGCAGCAGCAGCGTGCGCAGCTCCGCGCCTTCGATGTACTCCATCGCCATGTAGCACTCGGTTTCGGTCTTGCCGATGTCGTACACGGTGACGATGTTGGGATGATTCAGGCCGCCCGCGGCGCGCGCCTCCTGGTAGAAGCGCTTCTCGTACATTTCCGCGCCGTCCCGGTCCATCGCCATGTTGATGGTCTTGATGGCCACTATGCGCTCGAGCATCGGATCTTTCGCCTTGTAGACGATGCCCATCGCACCGCGGCCGATTTCGGCGAGGACTTCGAAGCGGCCGAGCTTTGTTTCTGCCATGGCGGTAGCGCGCCGGCGGCTAGCGGGCGGACTTGACCGCGCGGAACACGGGGCCCCAGATCGGGTGCCCCGCCTCGGCGGCGCTCAGCTCCAGATCCGGATTGATGGCCAGCGCGCGCCGGAATTCCACCAGGCAGGCGGACGGGCGATTCGAAACGCAGTTGATGAATGCCAGGTACTTGTGGGCCTGCACACGGTCGTCGCTGGCCAGACCCTCAAACAGCGCGCTGTGCAGGCTCTCCGCCGCCGCCGGGTAATTGCCTGCTTCGTATTGGCGGATTCCGGCAGCGAGCGCCGGCTCGCCTCGGGTGGTGCCGAAGAGTCCTTTGACGTCCATGCCAATACTGCGGAAAGGCTCGCTCTGGCAGCCTGCCAGAAGCGCATTGGCCACGATTAACATGACGAAAACGGCAAGCTTGATTTTTGAAAATCGGCTACGGCTGTCCACGTCGGTCCTTCCCTAGGTCCCGTGTGGAAGATACAGCGAGACGGCGATCAGCGAAAGCGATGGCGGACGCGTACGGACTGGCCGGGCCGGACCTTGATGTGCTGCGTAACGGAGGGGAACGACGTATTGCGGATTTCGACGACGTGGGAACCGGGCGGAACTTCGATCGAACGCAAAGGCGGGCTGCTGCCGCGGCTCTTGCCGTCGACGATCACCTCACCCCAGGGCAGGATGGCGAGCTGGATCACGCCCGGAGACACGACCGGCGCTGCGGAACGCCCTGCATCGATGGTCCGTGTGGCCGCGGCATGGGCGTTTGGCGCGGCGTGCTTTGCGGGTACGGTTGCCGTCGGCACAGCGGATTCGGCACCGGAATCTGTCTTCGGCGCTGCAGGCGCCGCAACCTCGGCAGCCGGCGCGGCTCTTGCGGCGTTGGCCGTCTTGACCAGCGCCGGCGACTGCTTGAGCGCCAGCTGCGGATGGCCCATCTGCGCCCGCACCGCGACGCCGCCGCTGACCAGAAGCGCGAACGCAAGCGGCGCGCTGATGAACGCGATACGGTGCACGCCGAATGGCCGCACGCCGGTCAGCTCGCCGATCAGCCGCGGCGCGCGCCGTCTGGGCGCCACGCGGCGCGAACTGGTTTCGATCACGCGCCGCGCCGCATCGGTACCGATGCCCACCGAGTAGACCTCGTGCTCGCGCACGTGCTTGTCGGTGCGCGCGCCGACATAGCTGAACAGGCTGGCGTAGTCGAGCGACAGACAGGACACGACCTCGTAGAACGAGCGCGAAACGAGCAGCTGCCCGCCCTGGGCGAAGGTCATCACGCGCTGCGCGACGTTGATGCCGTCGCCGATGATGTTGATCTGGCCGTTGATGTCCTTCACCAGGCGCACGGGCCCGAGATTGATGCCGAGGCGTACGGCGATCGCGCCGGCGGCCTCGGCGCGCGCCGCGGCGCGCAGCGACATGGCAACGAACAGCGCGTCTTCCGGGTCGCCGAGAAAGGTGATGCCGGCGCCGTCGCCGGTGTCGAGCACGACCCGATCGCGCGGCGCCACGTTCTCCAGGGCCGAGCTAAGCAGCTTGTTGAACGCCTGCTTGAGCAGTAGCTGCTCGGCCACGGGCTTCGCCGAATAATCGACGATGTCCAGGAACACGATGCTGCAAACCAGCGTGCGGCTGGGCTGTTCGATCATGTGTTCGTCGAGGGGCGGCGCGAGGGCCGGGACGCGGTCATTTTACGCGCATGCCCGGAGCGGCACCGGTGTCAGGGGAGATGAGAAATATGCCCGGTTCCTCCCCGGAAGCGGCCAGCACCATGCCCTCGGAAACGCCGAATTTCATGGTGCGCGGCGCGAGGTTCGCCACCACGACGGTGAGCCGGCCCTCGAGCTTCGCCGGGTCGTACGCGGACTTGATGCCAGCGAACACGGTGCGCGTCGTGCCGCCGAGATCGAGCGTCAGTTTGAGCAGCTTGTCGGCGCCGTCCACGTGCTCGGCCTTGGCGATTTTCGCCACGCGCAGATCGAGCTTGTTGAAATCGTCGATGCTGATCGGGTCGCTCACGGCGTGCTCCTCGGCGGCTTGCGGCGCTGCGGGTATATCGAACAAGGCGTCAAACTGCTTATTTTCGACCCGGGTGATCAGATGCTTGAAGGCATTGATACGCGTCGGTCGCGCATCGAGGTCAGAGAACGTAAAGTCCCGGTCCAGGCCGAACAGCTCACGGGCGACCCGCGCGGCCGTCGGCGGCAGCAGCGGGGCCAGATAAATCGTCAGCACGTAGAACGCGCTGATGGCGTCGGAGCACACGCGATGCAATTGCGCGCGCTGTGCGTCGTGCTTGGCGAGCTGCCAGGGCTTTTCCTGATCGAAGCGCTGGTTGACGAGGTCGGCGACGCGCATGACTTCGCGCACTACCTTGCCGAATTCGCGCGCCTCATATTCCGCGACGATCAGGTCGCGCGCGCCGATGGCCACGCCCCAACTGAAGAAAGCGGACGGGTCGGCGTCCTGAAGTTCAAAGAGCTTGCCGTCGAAGAATTTGGCGATGAAGCTGGCGGCGCGCGCGGCGATGTTGACGTACTTGCCGACCAGGTCGCTGTTGACCCGCGCGATGAAGTCTTCGGGGCTGAAATCGATGTCCTCGACGTTGGCGTTCAGCTTGGCGGCGATGTAATAGCGCAGCCACTCCGGGTTCATGCCGATCTCGAGGTAGCGCAGCGGGCTGATGCCGGTGCCGCGCGACTTGGACATCTTGTCCCCCGACACGGTGATGAAGCCGTGCACGTAGACGCGGTCGGGCAACTTGTAGGGTTTGCCCGCGAATTCCAGCATTGCCGGCCAGAACAGCGTGTGAAAGTAGATGATGTCCTTGCCGATGAAATGCACCTGCTCGCTCGCCGGATCCTGGAGGAACTTCTCGAAATCGAGGCCGGTCCTGCTGCAGTAGTTCTTGAAGCTGGCGAGATAGCCGATCGGCGCGTCCAGCCACACGTAGAGGTATTTCTCTTCCTTGATATCCGGCACGCGGATGCCGAAGTACGGCGGATCGCGCGAGATGTCCCAGTCGCCGAGCGCCTTGTCGCCTTCGCCGTCGAGCCACTCCCGGGCCTTGTTGAGCACCTGCGTCTGCAGCCGCCCCGGCTGCTCGAGCCAGCGCCGCAGGAAGGCCTTACATTTCGGGTCGGACAGGCGGAAGAAATGGTGTTCCGAGGTCTTCAACACCGGCGCCGTCCCGGAGAGCGTCGAGTACGGATTTTTCAGGTCGGTCGCGGAATAGGCCGCGCTGCAGTTTTCGCAGGCGTCGCCATACTGGTC
>JBDTMD010000212.1:0-4612 GCA_039934435.1 Burkholderiales bacterium | reverse complement strand
TGCATGGCTTCGAGCTCTGGCACGTCGAGCGCCCTGCCGGTCGACTCGAGGTCGATCTGCTGGCCGCCCGCCATGCCGCGCGAGCCCGCGGCCACGGCGAGCAGCTTCACCATCTCGAGTTGCGCGCGCGGCTCGTCGGCGAGCGCATGCTCGGCGAGCAGCTGGAAGGCGAGCGACTGCAGGGCGTCGCCGACCAGCAGTGCCGTCGCCTCGTCGAATTCCACGTGCACCGTGGGCTTGCCGCGGCGAAGCACGTCGTCGTCCATGCACGGCAGGTCGTCGTGCACCAGCGAGTAGGCGTGGATCAACTCGACCGCCGCCGCCGCGATCTCGAGCCGCTCGGTCCGTGCGCCAGCGACCTCGCCTGCGGCGAACGTGAGCAGCGGGCGCACGCGCTTGCCGCCTTCGAGCACCGCATAGCGCATCGCTTCGTGCAGCCGCGCCGGCGCCACGCGCGCCGCGGGCAGGAGCCGCGCCAGTACGCTTTCCATTCGCGCCTGGATGCCGCCCATCCAGGCCGCGAATTCCGGCTCAGTCGCCGTCACCGGGTTCGGGATCCACGGTGAGCTTTTTCAGCACCTCGCCTTCGAGCACCTGCACCTGGCGCTGCGCTGCTTGCAGCCGCTGCTGGCAGAAACGCGCGAGTTCCAGGCCGCGCTTGTGCGCCTCGAGCGCCTGCTCGAGCGACAGCTTGCCGCCTTCCATCTGCGCCACCAGCTTCTCCAGCTCGGCCAGCGCCTTCTCGAAGGTGGCCTCGGTTGCGGGTTTCGCCATGGCGTGAACTTAGCCGACCGGCGCTTTCCCGGTCAAACCCTCTCTGGGGTAGAATGCGCGCCATTTTTCCGAGTTCCGGATCCATGTCCGACCTACTGGATTTGAGCCAGCTGAAGCGGGCCCGGTGCCAGCTCCCGGTGTCGTGGTACTGCGATGCCGAGGTGTTCGCCGAGGAACAGCGGCTGCTGTTCGACGCCGGCGCGCACTACGTGGGGCACGAGCTGACGGTGCCCAATGTCGGCGACTACCAGACCCTGGCCTGGATGGACCACGCCCGGATGCTGGTGCGCAACGACACCGGCGTCGAGTTGCTCTCCAACGTCTGCCGCCACCGGCAGTCGCTCATGCTCGAGGGGCGGGGCAATGCGCGCAGCATCGTCTGTCCGGTGCACCGTTGGACCTACGATCTGAAGGGCGCGCTGCTCGGCGCGCCGCATTTCGCCGAGAGCCCCTGCGTCAAGCTGCATTCGACGCCGCTCGCCAACTGGCAGGGGCTGCTGTTCGCGGGCCCCGCCGATCCACGCCAGGCGCTCGCCGCCATGCCGGTCGACGACTGGGACTTTTCCGGCTACGTGCTCGACCGCGTGATGGCGGACGAGTACGACGTCAACTGGAAGACCTTCGTCGAGGTCTACCTCGAGGTCTACCACGTCGAACCGTTCCACCCGGGCCTGGGCAATTTCACCGACTGCAACCAGTGGCGGGTAGACTATGGCGAGGACTGGTCGGTGCAGGTCGTGCAGGCGAAGGCCGGCCTCGACCGGCCGGGCACGCCGGTCTACCGCAAGTGGCACGAGGCCTGCCTGAAGCAGCTCGACGGCCGCACGCCCAGGCAGGGCGCGCTGTGGATGACCTGGTTCCCCGGCTTGATGATGGAGTGGTATCCGAACGTGCTGGTGGTGAGCCAGCTGATCCCGCGCTCGCCCACGCGCACCACGAATATCGTCGAGTTCTACTACCCCGAAGAGATTGCGCACTTCGAGCGCGAATTCGTCGAGGCGCAGCAGGCGGCCTATGTCGAGACCGCGGCCGAGGACAACGACATCTGCCTGCGCATGGACCGCGGCCGGCGCGCGCTGTGGCGCCAGGGCATGGACGACGCGGGGCCCTACCAGTCGCCGATGGAAGACACCATGGTGCATTTCCACGAATGGCTGCGGCGCCGGCTCGCTCGCTGAACGCGCTCGTCGCCACCGACGAGCTGGCGCGCCATCCCGAGTGGCGCGTGTTCGATTGCCGGCACGATCTGATGAAGCCCGAGCTGGGCGAACGGCTGTACCGCGAAGCGCACATTCCGGGTGCGACGTTTGCGCACCTGGATCGCGACCTGTCGGCGCCGAAGACGGGCCGCAACGGGCGCCATCCGCTGCCCGTGCCGCGCACCTTCATCGCCTGGCTGGGGGCGCAGGGACTCAAGGTCACGGATCCGGTGGTCTGCTACGACGGCGGCCCCGGCGCGATGGCGGCGCGCCTGTGGTGGATGCTGCGCTGGGTCGGTCACGATGCCGTCGCCGTGCTCGACGGCGGCCTGGCGAAGTGGGTGAAGGAAGGCCGCAGCGTAACGGCCGAGGTGCCGCGGTTCGCGCCGGCGACCTACGCGGCCATGGTGCGGCCGGAACTCGCCGTCGACGTCGCCTACGTCGCCAAATATCTCGGCAAGGCGACCCTGGTCGATGCGCGTGCGCCGGCGCGCTGGCGCGGCGAGTCCGAGCCCATCGATCCGGTCGCCGGCCGCATCCCCGGCTCGCGCAACCGCTTCAGCAACGACAACCTGACGCCGGACGGCGTGTTCAAGCCGGCGGCGCAGCTGCGCACGGAATTCGACGCGGTTCTGCGCGGCAAGCGGGCAAGCGAAGTCGTGAACTCCTGCGGCTCGGGCGTGGCGGCCTGCCACAACCTGCTCGCCATGGAGGTCGCCGGCATGCACGGTGCGCGCCTGTACGCCGGCTCCTGGAGCGAGTGGATCGCAGATCCCGCGAGACCGCGTGAATCCGGCTGACGCCCTCCTCGTCCTGCACTTCGCGATCGTCGTTTTCATCGTCGGCGGGCTGATCCTGACCTGGACCGGCGGCGCGCTCGGCTGGGTTTGGGTGCGCAATCCCTGGTTCCGCTACCTGCACGTCGCCGCCATCGCCTTCGTCGCACTCGAGGCGCTCATCGGCTTGACCTGCCCGCTCACCGAGTGGGAGGACGCGCTGCGCGGCGGCTCCCGCGCGCAATCGTTCATCGGCCGCTGGGTGCAGCGCCTGCTTTATTACCGCGCGCCGGAGTGGGTGTTCACGGCGCTTTACGTCGGCTGGACCGCGGCGACGCTCGTCACGCTGCGGCTCGTGCCGCCGCGCGGCGCCGATCGCCGATGACCCAGGGATACAGCGGGCCGATGGTGATGCCGTGTGGCGACGACTGATTCGCGCGCGTTCCCCGGACGACCTATGGCGCAATGGCGACTTCGTACGCCTGTGGAGCTCGCTGACGATCACGCATTTCGGCGGGCAGATCACCTTTCTCGCCCTGCCGCTGATCGCCGTTCTGACGCTCCATGCAACGCCTTTCCAAATGGGCATGCTGATCGCGCTCGAGGCACTGCCGTTTCCGCTGTTCGGGCTGCTCACCGGCGTAGTAGTTGATCGGGCGCCGAAGCTGCCGATCATCGTGGGGTCCGACATCGCGCGCGGGGTTGCTTTGCTCGCCGTGCCGATGTGCGCCTGGCTCGGCGTGTTGTCCATCGGCGTGCTCTACGCGGTCGGCTTTCTCGTCGGGCTGGGAACCGTGCTCGGCTGGCCCGCCTACCAGGTGTTCATGACCGAGCGCGTCGGGCGCGGCAAGCTGGTCGAGGCAAACGCCAAGATCGGGGTGAGCGACTCCGCGGCCCAGCTCATCGGACCCGGGCTCGCGGGCGGCCTGATCCAGTGGCTCACGGCGCCCTTCGCGATCCTCCTGGACGCAATTTCGTTCTTCCTGTCGGCCTGGATCCTGCGCGGCATTCGCTCGCGCCCCAGCGACGCGCCAAAGATGCGTGCGAGCCGCTTCGGCGCAGAAATCCGCGAGGGGCTGGCGGCGATCTGGCGCGATCCCACGCTGCGCGCGCTCGCCTGGGCGCTCTCGATCTGGCAGGTGTTTCGCCACGCGTTCCTGGCCATCGTGGTGCTATTCGCCGCCCGCGACCTTGGGTTCTCCGCAGGTCATCTCGGCGCGCTTTGGATGCTCGCTGGCGTTGGCTCCCTTGGCGCAACCTCGGTGATCGAATGGCTCAATCAACGCTTTGGATTCGGCCGCGCCATGCTCGCCGGAATTCTCGGCACCGGCCTCGGTTGGCTGCTGATCTCGGTCGCGCAGGGCGGGGGCGTGGCGGCATCGGCACTGTTCGGGCTCGGCCTGTTCGTTCTCGACTTCAGCGCCATGGTGTTCTTCATCAACTACCTTGCCCTGCGTCACGCGGTGACGCCGGATCCGCTGCTCGGACGTGTGACCGCGACCATGATCTCGCTCACGGTCGCGAGCGCGCCGCTTGGCGGCCTCGCCGGCGGCTGGATCGCCGAGGTCGCAGGACCACGCACGACGATGGTGCTCGCCGGGCTCGGCGCCATCCTGCTCGCCCCGCTCATGGCCTGGACATCCCCGCTGTCGGCCTTGCGCACGCTTCCTGGCGAGCAGGAGCCGCGGTTGACCGAAAGGGTGGCCGACGAGCTGGCCGGGTAGCCGAGACGTTTCGTTGTCCGGGCGGCGCGCTTTGTGTGGATTTCTGCAACTCGGGCCAAGGCGCCCGAATTTCCACCAAGAAAGAGTGGATCACCGGGTTTGCGGATCTCATCGATTGGCTGGAGGCCGCCGAGGCAAT
>JBDTMD010000211.1:0-4615 GCA_039934435.1 Burkholderiales bacterium | reverse complement strand
ATGCCGTTGGCGTCGATGTCGAAGGCGACCTCGATCTGCGGCATGCCGCGCGGCGACGGCGGGATGTCGGTGAGGTTGAACTGCCCGAGGCTCTTGTTGCCCGAGGCCATGTCGCGCTCGCCCTGCAGCACGTGGATGGTCACCGCGGTCTGGTTGTCGTCCGCCGTGGAGAACACCTGCTGCGCCTTGGTCGGGATGGTGGTGTTCTTGTTGATGAGCTTGGTCATTACACCGCCCAGCGTTTCAATGCCCAGAGAAAGCGGCGTGACGTCGAGCAGCAGCACGTCCTTGACGTCGCCTTTCAGCACACCGGCCTGGATGCCGGCGCCGATCGCCACCGCCTCGTCGGGGTTGACGTCCTTCCTCGGCTCCTTGCCGAAGAACTCGCGCACCCGATCCACCACCTTGGGCATGCGCGTCTGGCCGCCGACCAGAATGACGTCGACGATCTGCTCGGGCTTGAGGCCCGCGTCCTTCATCGCGATGCGGCAGGGCTCGATGGTCTTCGCCACCAGATCCTCGACCAGCGACTCGAACTTGGCGCGCGTCACCTTCATCGCCAGGTGCTTCGGCCCGGAGGCGTCGGCGGTGATGTAGGGCAGGTTGATCTCGGTCTGCTGCGACGAGGACAGCTCGATCTTGGCCTTTTCGGCCGAGTCCTTCAGGCGCTGCAGCGCCAGCACATCCTTCGACAAGTCGACGCCCGAATCCTTCTTGAACTCGGTGACGATGTGTTCAATCAGGCGCTGGTCGAAATCCTCGCCGCCGAGGAACGTGTCGCCGTTGGTCGAAAGCACCTCGAACTGCTTTTCGCCGTCGACGTCGGCGATCTCGATGATCGAGATGTCGAACGTGCCGCCGCCCAGGTCGTACACGGCGATCTTGCGGTCGCCCTTTTCCAGCTTGTCCATGCCGAAGGCGAGCGCCGCCGCGGTAGGCTCGTTGATGATGC
Source organism: Burkholderiales bacterium (assembly GCA_039934435.1). Taxonomy (GTDB): domain Bacteria; phylum Pseudomonadota; class Gammaproteobacteria; order Burkholderiales; family SG8-39; genus JAABQT01. The sequence continues at coordinate 3,663 of JBDTMD010000211.1, read as the reverse complement.
GCTTGACGTCGAGACCGGCGATGCGGCCGGCGTCCTTCGTCGCCTGCCGCTGCGAGTCATTGAAATACGCCGGCACGGTGATCACGGCCTCGCTCACTTCCTCGCCGAGGTAGTCCTCGGCGGTCTTCTTCATCTTGCGCAGGATTTCCGCGGACACCTGCTGCGGCGCCATCTTCTTGCCGCGTACCTCGACCCAGGCGTCGCCGTTGTCGGCCTTGACGATCTTGTAGGGCATGAGGTGGATGTCCTTGTCGACCTCCTTCTCGCCGAAGCGCCGGCCGATGAGGCGCTTGACCGCGTAGATCGTGTTCTTCGCGTTGGTCACGGCCTGGCGCTTGGCCGACGCCCCGACCAGGATCTCGCCGTCCTCGGTGTAGGCGACGATGGAAGGCGTCGTGCGCGAGCCCTCGGAGTTCTCGATCACCTTGGGCTTGCCGCCCTCCATGAGGGCGACGCAGGAGTTGGTGGTGCCCAGGTCGATGCCGATGATCTTTGCCATGATGGTTCCTTCAGTTCGATTCCAAGTTACTGTCTGAGATGGGGTTTCCGGTCCCGTTTTCAACTGCTTTCGCCTTGGCGACGGTCACCAGGGCGGGCCGCACGACCCGATCGTGCAGGGTGTAGCCCTTCTGCAGGACGCTAAGGACGGTGTTCGGCTCCTGCTCTGATTCTGTTGCGGCCATGGCCTGGTGCCGATGAGGGTCGAACTTCTGGCCCGGCTCGGGGCTGACCTCGGCGACGCCTGCGCGCTCGAAGGCGCTCTGCAGCTGCTTGCGGGTCAGCTCGACGCCGGCACGCAGTGCTTCGGCATCCGTGCCACTGGCGCTCAGTGCGGCATCGAGGCTATCCATGACAGGCAGCAAGTCATCGACCGTGCGCTCCGCGGCGTACTTTCGCGCCTGGGAAATATCGGCCTGCGCACGCTTGCGCGCGTTCTCGGCGTCGGCCAGTGCGCGCAGCCAGGCCTCGCGCTGCTCATCGAGTTTCTGCTGCGCTTCCGCGAGCAGCTCGTCCAGCGGCCGGGTCTGCTCAGCGTCATTGTCGGCGCCTTCTTGTGGAACTTTGTCAGCTTGCGGGTTCGGATCGGACATCGGGGAAAAAAGGGCCTCTCAAAGGCTCGTATATTGGGTACGCAGGCCCCGCTTCAAGCCCGAATTCGGCTGCCGGCGAAAAGAAAGTACGTCAATTCCATCTTTCATTTTGCCAGGCTACGAACCACAGGTATGATTCCACATTAAATGGGCCGGATAAGAGCCTGAGAAGAAAAGGGTTAAATCGCTCGTTTGAATTTTGGGGAGGGGGAGAAAAGTCTGTGCGCGAAGCAGCGGCAGGATCGATCAAGGTCCTGGTCATAGACGACAGCAACACCATCCGGCGCAGCGCGGAGATGTTCCTGCGCCAGGCCGGGTTCAAAGTGATCCTCGCCGAAGACGGTTTCGATGCGCTCGCCAAGATCAGCGACCACCAGCCGAGAGTCATCTTCGTCGACATCATGATGCCGCGCCTGGACGGCTACCAGACCTGCGCGCTGATCAAACAGAACCCAAAGCTCAAGGCGACGCCCGTGATCATGCTGTCGAGCAAGGACGGCGTGTTCGATCGCGCGCGCGGGCGGCTGGCGGGCTCCGACCGCTATTTGACCAAGCCGTTCACCAAAGAAGCACTCATTGACACGGTCAACGAGTACCTCAAACCCGCAGTTCCGAATCCATAACTTCCCAGCACGAGAACATTCAACATGCCCATCAAGACCATCCTCATCGTCGACGACTCGCCGACCGACCGCCAGTACCTCAGCGACCTGCTGGCGAAAAGCGGCTACCAGGTGACCACCGCAGAAAGCGCGGAGCAGGCGCTGGACAAGGTCAAGCAGCAGCGCCCGGACCTCGTGCTGATGGACGTCGTGATGCCGGGCCAGAACGGTTTCCAGGCGACGCGCACGTTGAGCAAGGACAGCGCGACCAAGGACATCCCGGTCATCATCTGCACCACCAAGGGCCAGGAAACCGATCGTGTCTGGGGCATGCGCCAGGGGGCGCGGGACTATGTCGTCAAGCCGGTCAATCAGGCCGACCTGCTGGCGAAAATCGCGGCGCTCGGCTAGTGGCTGCCCGCGTCTCCCTGCGCGATTACCAGCGCGACCTCGCGGCCCGGCTGCAGAGTGCGGGCGCCGGGCGCGCGACCTCCAAGCTTGGCCTGCACGTCGGCAGCGAGCGCTGGCTGGTCGACCTGACGGATGCCGGCGAGGTGATCCCGGTGCCGAGGATCACGCCGGTGCCGCTGACGCGGCCGTGGTTCAGGGGCGTGGCGAGCATCCGCGGCAATCTTTTCAGCGTCGTCGACATTGGCGCTTTCCTCGGCGGCGGCACCGCAACGCCGGGCGAGCAGGCACGGCTGCTGGTGCTCAGCGACCGCTTTCGCATGAGTAGCGCGCTGCTGGTGGATCGCTCGCTCGGCCTGCGCAATCCGGACGAGCTGCAGGAACGCGCCGCGGCCGCCGGCCGCGCGACCTGGATCAAGGCGGAATTCGACGACGCGCAAGGCGAGTACTGGCGCGAACTGGACGTACCGCAGCTGGTCCAGGACCCCGAGTTCCTCAGCGTCGGCGCATGAATCATTCGCAGCACAGGGAGGGCAGCATGAAGCGACTCGCAGCATGGGGCGTGGCGGGGGCATTGGCAGCGTCTTCGGCGCTGGCGGAAACCGGCGTCACCCAGGACAAGATCCTGCTCGGCGAGGCGGCCGTTTTTTCCGGGCCGGCCGCGCAGCTCGGCATCCAGGTGCGCAATGGCATCCGGGCCTACCTGGATTACGTCAACGCCCAGGGCGGCGTGCACGGCCGCAAGATCGAACTCGTGACCGAGGACGATCGCTATGAGACGGCGGTCGCGCCGGCGGCGAGCAAGAAACTGATCGAGGAGCACAAGGTATTCGGGTTGATCGGCTACGTCGGCACGCCCACGGGCGTCGCGCATCTGCCGGTGGTGACGCAGGCCAAGGTGCCGCTGGTCGGCATGTTCACGGGCGCGGAAGTCCTGCGCGTGCCATTCAACCGCTACATCTTCCACGTGCGCGCCAGCTACTACGACGAGACCGACAAGATCGTCGAGCAGGTGGTGTCGATCGGTGGCAAGAAGATCGCCGTGTTCTACCAGAACGATGCCTACGGCCAGGCGGGGCTGAAGGGCGTCGAGCTCGCGACGCAGAAGCGTGGCCTGAAAGTCGCGGCCCTAGGCACGGTAGAGCGCAACACCATCAAGGTTGAGGACGCAGTGAAGTCGATCTACGCGGCGCGGCCGGACGCGGTGGTGATGATCAGCCAGTACACCTCGTGCGCGGAATTCATCCGCCAGATGAAAAAGGCGGGCAGCAACGCGACCTTCTACAACGTGTCGTTCGTCGGCAGCAAGGCGCTCAGCGACGCGCTCGGCAAGGAGGGCGTCGGGGTGGCGATTTCCCAGGTGGTGCCGTTTCCGTGGGGGCGGGCAGTGCCGGTGGTGAAGGAGTACCAGCAGCTCTCGGAAAAGGCCGGGTTCACCGACTTCAACTTCAGCGCGATGGAGGGCTTCCTGTTCGCGAAAGTGGCGGTGGAAGGGCTGCGGCGCGCGGGCCGCAACCTCACGCGTGAAAGCTACATCGCGGCGCTGGAAAAGATGCTGGCGG
>JBDTMD010000210.1:0-4619 GCA_039934435.1 Burkholderiales bacterium | reverse complement strand
TTTTTCATGGTGCGCTTCTACCTGATGCCCTGGCTGCTCGGCTACTCGGTCATGGGCATGCTGTCCTTTCCGCTGGAAGGCGAGATCACACAGGGCCTGAGGCAGATATTCGGCCGCTTTCTGCAGTAATGCGGGCTGCGGCCGGGAGACAGGCGGAGCGCTAGGCCGAGATGCCGGGAAAATCAAGGCCTGCCAGCCACACGGCGCTCGCCGCGCTCCCGGTGCTGGTGCTTGACCTGGAGACCACCGGGCTCGACGTCGCGCGCGATCGCATCGTGCAGATCGGCGCAGTGGCGATGACCGGCGCAACCCTCTCCGATGAGCCCCGCATCGACCAGCGGATTAATCCACAGGTGCCGGTTCCCGCGCGGGCATCGCAGATCCACGGCCTGACCGACGCCGAACTTGCGGGCGCGCCGCGCTTCGGAGAATTCGTGGAAACCCTACGCAAGGCCATCGCCGGTCGCGTGGTGGTCGGCCACAACATTGGTTTCGACCTGGCCGTGTTGCGGCACGAGGCGGCGCGCTCAGGCGTCGCCTGGCTTGAGCCGCCTGCGCTCGACACGGCGATGCTCGCCGGCGCGCTCGATCGCTCGCTGCCCGATCTCGGCCTGGAGACCGTCGCCACGCTGCTGGGGGTGGAAGTTAAGAACCGGCATGACGCACTTGGCGACAGCCTGATGACGGCGCATGTGTTCGCGCGCCTACTGGCCCGCTTGCGCGAAGCGGATGTCCGTACGCTGGGGGAAGCGCAGTCTTTTGCGCAGCGTCGCGCCGATCTCACGCCGCGCGATGCGCAGGCGGACTGGCGTGCGGCGCCGGGCGAAAAAGGCGTCGCCCGGCTGATGCAGCCCCCTGTGAGGATCGACAGCTACATCTACGAAAGGCGCGTGGATGCCGTAATGTCCGCACCGCCCATGTTCATCTCGCCCGACAAGACGCTCGGTGAAGCGGCAGAGCTGATGTCTGCAAAGCACGTGGGCGCCCTGCTAGTCGGCGCCGTATCGCTACCGCCACAAGGCATTCTCACCGAACGCGATCTGCTCAAAGTCCTGGCAAAGCGGGGCGTTGCGCCCGAGTCCGAATCCGTCGCCGGTGCAATGAGTACGCCCGTTGAAACGGCGGCAGCGGACGAAATGCTCTATCGCGCGCTCGGCCGCATGACGCGCCTCGGAATTCGCCACCTGTGCGTGGCCGACGCCACCGGCAACGCGATCGGCATGATTTCCCAACGCGATCTACTGCGCCACCGCGCTGGTGCCGCCGAGTCTCTGGGAGATGCGCTGGCGGAGGCTGCCGATGCACCGGAATTGGCGCAAGCCTACGGCCACGTGCCCGACGTCGCTGCCGCCTTGGTGGCAGAGGGCAGCGGCGGCGTGGAAGTGGCGCATGTAATTTCGCACGAAATTCGGGCCCTGGCGTCGCGAGCGGCGGAACTGTCGGCCGCGCAGCTCAGCGCGGTCGGCAGGAACGCGCCGGCGCCCTGGTGCCTGGTCGTGCTCGGATCAGCCGGGCGCGGCGAAAGCCTGCTCGCGGCAGACCAGGATCACGCCCTCGTCCACGCCGGCAGCGCGGCCGACGATGGCTGGTTCGAAGAATTCGGCGTCAATGTGGCGGCGCTGCTCGACGAGGCGGGACTGCCGCTATGCAAAGGCGGCGTGATGGCCTCGAAGCCGGCCTGGCGCGGCTCATCGGAGGACTGGCGCGCCCGCATTGATCACTGGCTGCAGCGCGCCGGCCCTTCAGACCTGCTCAATGTGGACATTTTTTTTGACCTGACGCCGGTCGCTGGAGCGGCGGGCCTTGCGCGCGCGCTGCACGCTGACGCCGTCGAGGCGGCTTCTCGCACGCCTCCGTTTCTCGCGCTGCTGGCGCAATCGGTCGCGTCGCTGCCGCCCATCACAGGCCTGTTCGGCCGGCTGCTGGCCAAGGAAGGTCGCGTCGACCTCAAGCGCAATGCGCTGCTGCCCATTACGGGCATCGGTCGAACATTGGCGCTGCGCGCCGGTTCGCCGGCGCACGCGACCGCGGAGCGATTGCGCGATGCGGCAGACGCGGGTCACCTGACGGAGGCCGACGCCGACGTCCTGATCGAGATTCAGGCGGACGTGCTCGGCTGGATCCTGCGCCAGCAGCTGCTCGACCTCGAGAACGGCGTGCGGCCTTCGGGTCGCGTCGACGTTAAATCGCTCGGTCACCGGCAGGGGGCGCGGCTGCGAGACTACCTTAGGCGAATCGACGAAATTCTCCAGTATCTGCAGACGGCGGTCGCCCGATGAGCTTGGTTCGCGCTCGCGGGCCGTCGGGTTAGAATTCGCCTCTAGAATTGCCGTCCGTGGAGAGATGGCCGAGCGGCTGAAGGCGCACGCTTGGAAAGCGTGTATGCGTTAATAGCGTATCGTGGGTTCGAATCCCACTCTCTCCGCCAGCGACAGATCAAGGGCGGGCCTCCCCGCATTGCAGTCCGGTGAACCTGGTCAGGTCCGGAAGGAAGCAGCCACAGCTGGGTCCTGCAAGTGCCGGGGGTTAGGCTCGCCACCCATGCCGTTCGAAGGGGGACCCGGTCCCCCTTCGAACCCCCCCTGATAAAATCCACCGCATGTCCTACCAGGTACTTGCTCGCAAGTGGCGGCCGCGGAACTTCGCGGCGCTGGTAGGGCAGGAGCACGTGGTGCGCGCGCTGCGCCATGCGCTGGAACACAAGCGCCTGCATCACGCCTATCTGTTCACGGGCACTCGCGGCGTCGGCAAGACCACGCTGGCGCGCATTCTGGCCAAGTGCCTGAATTGCGAAACCGGCATCACCGCTGAACCCTGCGGGCGCTGCAGCGCCTGCGAGGAGATCGACGGCGGGCGCTTCGTCGACCTGCTCGAAGTCGACGCGGCGACCAATACGCGCGTCGACGAGATGCGGCAGCTGCTCGATACGGCGCAGTACGCGCCGACGGTCGGCCGCTACAAGGTGTACGTGATCGACGAAGTGCACATGCTGTCGAATTCGGCATTCAATGCCATGCTGAAGACGCTCGAGGAGCCGCCCGAGCATCTGAAATTCGTTCTCGCCACCACCGATCCGCAGAAGATCCCGGTGACCGTGCTGTCGCGATGCCTGCAGTTCAATCTGAAGCAGATGCTCCCGGCTGCGATTGCCGAACATCTCGGAAAACTGCTGGCGGCAGAGAAAATCGCGTTCACGCCGGAAGCCTTGCAGCTGATCGGTCGCGCCGCGGCCGGCAGCATGCGCGACGCGCTGTCGCTGCTCGACCAGGCGATCGCCCACGGCGGCGGCAGTGTCGAGACAGCGGGCGTGCGCGACATGCTTGGGGCGGTGGATGACACGTATCTGTTGCGCATTCTGGGCGCCGTTGCAGCGGGGAACGGTGCCGACATCATGGCCATCGCCGACGAGATGCAGGCGCGCAGCCTTTCCTTCGACGCAGCGCTGCGGAGCCTTGCCGGCGTGCTGCTCAAGCTGGCGGTTCTGCACGCGGCGCCGGACGCGGCGGAGTCTGGACCGCCGGAGCGCGAGGCGCTCGCTGCGCTCGCCGGGCAGATGGACGCGGAAATGGTGCAGCTGTGCTACCAGATTGCGCTCCAGGGTCGTGAGGACCTGGCGCTCGCGCCCGACGAACATGCGGGATTCGTGATGACGCTGCTGCGCATGCTTGCTTTCCGGCCGGAGCAAGCGGCGGCAGCGGTTGTTGCGGGCGCGGCAGGCGCCGCCTCGCCGCCGGCTGCGGCCAAAGTCAGCAGTACCGCGGCGAAACGGGAATTCGACGGCGACTGGCCGTCGCTGGTACGCCAACTTCCCGTTGGCGGTGCCGCGGGCGAGCTGGCGCGCAATTCGGCACTGGTGCGCCACGCCGCGGGCAGGATCGAATTGGCGGTGCCGAAGACCATGGCCCACCTGGCGGATCGCAGCTATCAGGACAAGCTCAAAGGCGTGCTGGAACAGCATTTTGGAGCAGCTCTGGTGCTCAAGGTGGTCGCGGGCGAGGTTGCAGGAGCGACCGCGGCGGTGCTCGAAGCGGGCGAACGCGAGGCGCGACGCGCCGAAGCGGCGCGCGCGGTCCAGGGCGATCGCTTCGTGCAGGACCTGGTCGACATTTTCGACGCCAAGATCGTCGACTCCAGTATCAAGGCCAACGGCGGCAATAGCTAGCGCGGGAGACGACAATGCGCGGAAACATCGGCCAGCTGATGAAGCAGGCGCAAATGATGCAGGAGAACATGCGCCGCATGCAGGAGCAGCTGGCGTCCATCGAGGTGGAAGGCCAGGCGGGCGCCGGCAAGGTCAAGGTGGTGATGACCTGCAAGCACGAGGTGCGCCGCGTTGCCATCGACCCCGGGCTGGCGGGTGAGGACCGCGAACTGCTGGAAGACCTCGTGGCGGCGGCCTTCAACGATGCGGCGCGTCAGGTCGAAGCAACGGTAGCCGAGAAGATGGGCGGCGTGAGCGCCGGCCTCGGCCTGCCGGCCGGCTTCAAGCTGCCGTTCTGAGTCCGTGAGCCGGGAAGAGGTTCCAAGCGCCAAAGGCCTGGAACGGCTGATGGAAGCTTTGCGCGTGCTGCCGGGTGTCGGTCCGCGATCTGCTCAGCGCATGGCCTACCACCTCTTGC
>JBDTMD010000209.1:0-4661 GCA_039934435.1 Burkholderiales bacterium | reverse complement strand
TTGAGCGGGTGGATCTCGCAGGCGACGATCAGGGCGAGGCTCGTTACGCGCGCGCGCGCCAAGGGTGCCTTCGGCAGCAGCGCTGGCTGCGGATGGGCCTCTTCCAGATATTCCATGATCGCGAGCGACTGCGCGAGGAGCGCGCCATCCACTTCCAGCGCTGGCAGCAGGCCCTGGGGATTGATCGCCGCATACGCCGGCAGCAGGTGCTCGCCCTTCGCCAAATGCACGAACGCCGGCTCGTAGGCGAGCCCCTTGAAATTCAGCGCGATGCGCACTCGAAACGCCGCCGAGCTGCGGAAGTACGTATACAGCTTCACAGCGCGGGCAGCATCTTCACCTTGAGCTCGCCCACGCCGTCGACGTGCGCGTGCATCTCATCGCCAGGCTTGACCGGGCCGACGCCGGCGGGCGTGCCCGAAAAAATGATGTCGCCGGGTTCGAGGGCGTAGTACTCGGAAAGGTAGGCGATCTGCTCGGGCACCGACCATATCATGTCGGCAAGGTCGGCTTTCTGCCGTTCCTTGCCGTTGACCTTGAGCCAGATCGCGCCCTTGGCCGGATGGCCGAGCTTGGCCGCCGGCACCAGCGCGCTGCAGGGCGCCGCTTGGTCGAAATCCTTGCCGAAATCCCACGGCCGGCCATGGTCCTTGCCCCATTGCTGCAAGTCGCGGCGCGTCATGTCCAGACCCACCGCATAACCATAGATGTGTTCATTGGCGCGCGCAGCGGGGATGCGCCGCCCGCCCTTGTTCAGCGCCACCACCAGCTCGGTTTCGTAGTGGTAGTTCGATGTCTTGGGCGGATAGTGCACGTCGCCGCCCCCCGGGACCAGGGAATGCGCGCTCTTGATGAAGAAAAACGGCTGCTCGCGACCGCTGCCGCCCATCTCCTTCGCGTGCTCGGCGTAGTTGCGGCCGACGCAGAAAATGCGCCGTACCGGGAAAGTGTCGCCGCTGCCGGCGATCGGCAGGGACGGTGGCGACCAAAGCGGGATAACTTGGGGCATGGCAACCTCTTTAGGCAAAAACGCGGATTCTATGCCTTGCGGCCTTGCTCCAGCACGAGCAGTTCGCGCAGCTTGAAGCGCTGCACCTTGCCGGTGGCGGTGCGCGGCAGCGCCGCGATCGGCAGGATCCACCGTGGCCGCTTGTAGCGCGGCAGTTTCTGCTCGCAGGCCGCGGTGGCGGCGGCAAGGGCGGCCTGCGTGTCGCCGCCGCGGGCGGCGACGAACAGCGCCAGGCGCTCGAAGCCGTCATCGTCCGGCACGGCCACGCAGGCCGCTTCGGCGACCGCGTCCAGCCCGAGCACCGCTTCCTCCAGCTCGGCGGGCAGCACCCACTGGCCGGCGACCTTCAGCAACTCGTCGCTGCGTCCCTGATGCGAAAAGTAGCCCTGAGCGTCGCGCACGAAGACGTCCCGGGTGCAGAACCAGCCCTCCCGGAACTGCTCGCGCGTCGCCTCGGGGCGGTTGGCGTAGCCCGCGCTGAGCGCGGGATGGCGCACCCACAGCACGCCCGGCTCGCCTACCGCGACCTCCTTGCCGTCGTCGCCGAGCAGGCGCGTCTGTACCCCGGCGACCGGTTTGCCGCTCCTTGACGCACCCGAGCTGCCCGGCGGCGTCATCATGATGACGCAGAACGTTTCCGACATGCCGTAGATGGAGAGGATCTCTCGGCCGGTGGCCGCGCGCCAGCCTTCGAACACCGGCTGCGGCAGGCGTTCGCCTGCGGAAACGTAATGGCGCACGTTGCGAAAGTCTTCCAATTGCTCCGTTTTCAGCCTCAGCAAGCGGCGATAGAACGTCGGCACGCTGAACACGGTGCTGGGCTGATGGCGGGCGACGATGGCATGGATCTGCTCGACGTCGATCCAGTCCGGATGCAGGATCGTGGTGCAGCCCAGAGCGAGTGGGCCCAGCATGCCGGTCTCCAGCGCATAGGCGAAGAACAGCTTGGAGGTCGCGAACACCTTGTCGCCCGGACCCAGCCGCAGCACCTCGCGCTGCGCCTGTCCCGCAGCCAACACGTCCTGGTGCGTGTGCACGATGCCCTTGGGACGACCGGTGGTTCCAGAGGAATAAAGCCAGAACGCCGGATCGCCGGGCTGCGCGCGGTGAAAGTGCGCCGCCGGCGCGGCGGCGCGCAGCGCTTGTTGCCAGGTGGCGCCGGCGACGAGCCGCTTCTCGCCCGCCAGCCGCGGGCCCAGCGCGCCGAGGTTGGCGAGGAACGCTTCTTCGACGATCAACAGGCGCGCGTTGCTGTCGGCAAGCGCGTAGCCGTATTCATCCGCGCTCTGTTTTGTACTGAGCGCGATCACCACGGCGCCGGCGCGCACCGCGCCCAGCCAGGCGGCGACGAATTCCGGCGTGTCGCGCAGCAGGAGCAGCACGCGCTCCCCCGGGCGAACGCCCAGAGCGCGCAGCGCATTGGCAGCGCGGGCCGTTTCCGCAGCGAGCTCGGCGAAGCCCACCGCACGTTCGCCGCAGACGAGCGCAGTCCGGCCGCCAAAGCGCGCCAGCGCGTCCGTGCCCAGCAACTGCTCGACTGCGTTCATTGCGTGGATCGGCGAGGTGTCCGCCGCAGTATAGGGCGGCGCCGGTCAGGCCCTAAAAAAACGGGGCGCTTGCGCGCCCCGTGAGCCAGGTTTGAAAGCGATCAGTTGTTGTAGGCGGCCTCGCCGTGCTCGGCGAGATCGAGGCCCTCGGTTTCCGCCTCGTCGGTCACGCGCAGGCCGACAATCATGTCGACCACCTTGAGCAGGATATAACTCAGCACGCCGCTGTAGACCAGCGTGAATCCGACCGCGGTTGCCTGCACCATGAGCTGGGCGCCGATGCTCGCGTTCGAGCCGCCGAACCCCGTTCCACCGAGTCCTGGCGAGGCCAGAATCCCGATGCCGAGCGCGCCGACGATGCCGGAGATGCAGTGCACGCCGAATACGTCGAGCGAGTCGTCATAACCCATGGCACGCTTCAGGGACGTGACGGCCCAGAACGAAGCGAGGGCGGTCACGAAACCGAGCACGATGGCACCCATCGGACCGGCGTTGCCGCAGGCGGGCGTGATCGCGACCAGTCCGGCGATCGCCCCCGACGCCGCGCCGAGCAGGCTCGGCTTGCCCTTCACGACCCACTCGGCAAATATCCAGCCGAGCACGGCGGCCGCGGTGGCGAGCTGGGTATTCATCATCGCCAGCGCAGCGCTGCCGTTGGCGGCAACGGCGCTGCCGGCGTTGAAGCCGAACCAGCCCGCCCACAGCAGAGCGGCGCCGGTCAGCGTGATGGTCAGGTTGTGCGGCGGCATCGCCACCTTGCCGTAACCCTTGCGCTTGCCGAGGACGATCGCTGCCACGAGACCGGCGATACCGGCGTTGATGTGCACTACCGTGCCGCCGGCGAAGTCGATCGTGCCCAGGGTGCCGAGCCAGCCGCCGCCCCAGACCATGTGCGCCATCGGCGCGTAGCAGACGAACAGCCACAGGCCAAGGAACCACAGCACCGCCGAGAATTTCATGCGCTCGGCGAACGCGCCGACGATCAGCGCCGGCGTGATGGCCGCGAAGGTGAGCTGGAACGCCGCGAACAGCAGCTCGGGGATGGTTCCCTGCAGCGTGTCCGGCGCAATGCCCTTCAGGAAAGCCTTGGAAAATCCGCCAATGATGCTGTTGCCCTCGCTGAACGCCAGGCTGTAGCCGAACAGCGCCCACAGCACCGAAACCAGCGAAAAGGCGACGAACACGTGCATCAGCACCGACAGCGCGTTCTTCGAGCGCACCATGCCGCTATAGAACAGCGCCAGGCCGGGGACGATCATGATGATCACCAGCACGGTGGACACCAGCATCCACGCCGTATCGCCGGAATCGAGCTTCGGCTTGGGGGTCTCGGCCGCGGGCGCCGCGGCAGGGGCTGCGGTGGCCGCCGGCGCATCTGGTGCGGCGGGCTTGTCCTGCGCCAGCGCCGCGCCTGCGAAAGCGAGCGACGTGGCGAGCGCGATCAGAGCGAGAAACTTCTTCATCTGCGTCTCCCTAGAGCGCCTCCGCATCGGTCTCGCCGGTGCGGATGCGGATTACTTTTTCGAGTTCGAACACGAAGATCTTGCCGTCGCCGATCTTGCCGGTGTTGGCCGACTTCTCGATCGCCTCGATGGCGCGCTCGAGCAGGTCGGTCTTTACGGCGACGTCGATCTTCACTTTGGGCAGGAAGTCGACCACGTACTCCGCCCCGCGGTACAGCTCGGTGTGGCCCTTCTGGCGGCCGAAGCCCTTTACCTCGGTCACCGTGATGCCCTGCACGCCGATGCCCGAGAGCGCTTCGCGCACCTCGTCGAGCTTGAACGGCTTGATGATGGCTGAAATCAATTTCATTCCTGGTCTCCCGGTGGCGGCGGGCGCGCTCGGCGCCCGCCGCGGTTTCCCTTTCCTGTTTAGAAGGATTTGCTGACGGAGAAGACCACTGTGCCCTTGGCGAGGTCTTCAGTTTTTCCGGCAGCGTTGGTCACGTTGAGCGTCGTATTCGTGTCGATGTAGGCGAGGCCCATGACCCAGCCGTTGAGGTCATAGTTGACGCCGATCTTGGTATCGGCGTAGTCGGACGCGCGGTTGTTCTTCACCGTTTGCTTGCCGTAGTGCGCCACGAGCGTCAGCTTGGGCGCGATCTC
>JBDTMD010000208.1:0-4661 GCA_039934435.1 Burkholderiales bacterium | reverse complement strand
GCCGCAGATGGACGACCGCGCCATCGGCCTGATCGGCAACTCGCTCAACTACGCCGCCGGCATCCAGACGCCCGAGAACATCGCCTTCACCACGGAATTCGCCAAGCGCTACAAGCGCCTGCCGTCCTGGTTCGGCGAGTCGGCCTACTCCGCGGGCATGTGGACCAAGGCCGCGATCGACAAGATCCACGGCAAGGTCGAGGACCGCGAGGCGTTCCTGAACGCGATGCGCACGGTGAGCATCAAGGGACCGCGCGGGCCGCTGAAGATGGATGCCTACGACAACCCGATCCAGAACGTCTACATCTCGAGGATCCAGAAGATCAAGCACCCGGTGCTGGGCGAGGTGCTGACCAACGTGCCCATCAAGACCTACGAGGGCGTGTCGCAATTCTGGACCTGGGACCCGAAAGAGTTCCTCGCGCGCGGTCCGTACAAGCGCTAGCGGCATGCGCTGCGTGAAGGGCGGGCGGCGACGCCCGCCCTTTTTCTTGGCCGCGCCCCGATGACCAGCGCGATCCTGCAGGCGATCAACGGCGTGTCGCTCGCGGCGCTGCTGTTCCTGCTGGCGAGCGGCTTCACGCTGTCGTTCGGCCTGATGCGCGTGGTCAACATGGCGCACGGCGCCTATTACCTGCTCGGCGGCTACATCGGCCTGACGATCGCCGAGAAGACCGGCAGCTTCGCGCTGGCGCTCGTCGGCGGCGGCGCCGCGATCATCGTCGTCGGTTACGTCATCGACCGATTCCTCATTCGGCGCACAGGCGAAAACCATCTCGCGCAGGTGCTGCTCACAGTAGGCGTGGCGTTCGTCATCGGCGACCTCGCGCTGTCCATCTGGGGCGGCGACAACCTGATGGTGCCGGCGCCGAAATTCCTGAAGGGCTCGGTAATACTGCCGGGCGACATCTACTATCCGAAATACCGCTTCGTGCTCATTTTCCTCGGCGCGTTCGTGGGCGCGGTCCTCTGGCTGCTGTACCGAAAAACGCAGCTCGGCGCCGTGGTGCGCGCCGGGGTGGACGATCGCGAGCAGGTGAACGCCACCGGCATCAACGTGGATCGCCTGTTCGTCATGGTGTCGGCGCTGGCGTCGTTCCTCGCCGGCCTGGCGGGCGTGGCGGGCGGCGCCTTCCTCACGCTCTACCCGGGCGCGGAGTGGGAAATCCTGGTCTACGCACTGGTGGTGGTGATCGTCGGCGGCCTCGGCAGCCTGGAAGGCGCGATGATCGGGGCGCTCATCGTCGGGCTGCTGGATGCCTACGGGCGCTGGCTGCTGCCCGAATTCTCGTATTTCGTGCTGTTCGGCCCGATTGCGCTGCTGATGCTGTTTCGCCCCCGCGGCCTGTTCGGCCGGGAATATTGATGGACAAGGCGCGCATCGCCCTGATCCTGGTCGCGCTCGCCGCGGCGCTCGCGCTGCCGTATACGGCGGGCCCGTTCTGGACCGGGCTCGTGACGCAAATGTACATCTTTGGCCTGCTCGCGCTGTCGGTGGACCTGCTGCTCGGGCACGCGGGGCTGTTCTCCCTCACGCATGCGTCGTTCTTTGCGGTGTCCGCGTATACGGTGGCGATCCTGCAGGTGCGCTACGGCGTGCCGACGGCGCTCGCCGCGCCCGCGGGCATTCTCGCCGGAACGCTGCTGGCGCTCCTCTTCGGCCTTGCGGTCAGGACGCGCGGCGTGTACTTCATCCTCATCACCATCGCCTTCGGCTACGTGGTGTGGGGCGTGGCGCACCGCTGGTCGTCGTTCACCGGCGGCGACAACGGCGTCACCAACGTGCCGTTCCCGGCGCTCGGCGCCGCGGCCATCACCTCGCATACGCAGTACTACTACGTCGTGCTTGCCGCCGTGATCCTGTGCGGACTGGGCTACCGCGTGTTCATGCGCTCGCCGTTCGGCCTTGGCCTGCGCGGCATCCGGGCGAGCGAGTCGCGCATGCAGAGCCTCGGCTACCGCACCAGCCTGCACCTGTACGCGGCGTTCGTGCTCTCGGGCGCGCTGGCGAGCTTCGCCGGCGTGCTTTACGTCTACTACAACAAGTTCGTGAATCCGGTCGCGGCGTCGTTTCCCGTGTCGGTGGAAGCCGCGCTGATGGCCATCGTCGGCGGCACCGGCACCATCATCGGGCCGTTCCTCGGCGCCGCAGTGGTGCTGGGGTTGCGCAACTGGGTGTCGAGCTTCTTCGAGCTGCACGCCTCGATCATGGGCATCGTATTCATCGCCACCGTGCTGTGGGCGCCGCAGGGGCTGGTCGGCATCGCGGGGCGCATTCGCGCGCGGTTGGGAAAAAGCCGTCATGGCTGAGACGGCCCTGCAAATCAACGCGCTTGCCAAGGTATTCGGAGGGCTCGCCGCCGTGGACGGCGTGTCGCTCAGCGTTGCCGCCGGCGAGCGGCGCGTGCTCATCGGCCCGAACGGCGCCGGCAAGACGACGCTGTTTCACTGCATCACCGGCACGCTGAAACCGACCAGCGGGCAGGTGACGCTGTTCGGCCGCGACGTGACGCGGCTTGCGGAGTACAGCCGGACGGCGCTCGGCATGGGCCGCACCTTCCAGATCACCAACGTCTTTCCCGATCTGACGCTCGCCGAGAACCTGGCGCTCGCCATCGTCGGCACCGACAGGCGCAAATGGGTGCTGCACCGTCCGGTGGCGGCCTACGAAGAAATCAGGCGCAAGGCGCTGGAAAGCCTGGAGCGCGTAGGGCTCGAGGGCCGCGCCGACCAGCTGGCGAAGCTTGTGTCCTACGGCGAGCGGCGCCAGCTCGAGCTGGCGCTGGCACTGAACACGAAGCCGAAGGTGCTGTTCCTCGACGAACCCTGCGCCGGGCTCTCGCCCGCCGAACGCCAGCGCATCTCGCGGATGATCGCCGGGCTGCCGCGCGACATCACG
The DNA here is from genome assembly GCA_039934435.1 of Burkholderiales bacterium. Taxonomy (GTDB): domain Bacteria; phylum Pseudomonadota; class Gammaproteobacteria; order Burkholderiales; family SG8-39; genus JAABQT01. The sequence continues at coordinate 1,762 of JBDTMD010000208.1, read as the reverse complement.
CTGCTCATGATCGAGCACGACATGGATGTGGCGCTCGGTCTCGCCGACCGCGTCACCGTGCTGCACCAGGGGCGCGTGATCCTCGAAGGCGCGCCCGACGAAGTGCGCGCCAACCCTGAAGTGCGCGACGTCTATTTCGGCCATGGCTGAGCCTTTTCTTTCCGTCAGCGGCATTCATACGTACTACGGCGACAGCTACGTGCTGCAGGGGCTGTCGCTCGAGCAGCGCGCGGGCAGCATCGTCGCCATCCTCGGCAGGAACGGCATGGGCAAGACCACCCTCATCCGCTCGGTGGCGGGCCTGACGCCGCCGCGCGAGGGCGAGATCCGCTTCCACGCCAAGTCGCTGCGCGGGCGGCCGCCGTACGCCATCGCGCAAAGCGGCATTGCACTCGTGCCGCAAGGCCGCAGGATCTTTCGCTCGCTCTCGGTGCGCGAGAACCTGCTGCTGCCGACGAGCGGGCTCGCGCGCCCGCGCGCCGGCCGCTGGACCCTGGCGACGGTGCTGGCGCAATTCCCGCAGCTCGCCGAGCGCATCCACCACCCGGGCGGCGCGCTCTCCGGCGGCGAGCAGCAGATGCTCGCCGTGGGGCGCGCGCTGATGGCGAACCCCGACCTGATCCTGATGGACGAGCCGTCGGAGGGGCTTTCGCCAAAGCTCATCCAGCAGGTGGAGGGCATCATGAAGAACATGCGCGAGCATGGCCACGCGGTGCTGCTCGTGGAGCAGAATTTCGCGCTTGCGATGGCGGTCGCGGATTACATTTACGTCGTATCGGCGGGCCGCTTCGTGTTCGAGGGCACGCCGGCGGCACTGGAGCAGGCGCCCGAAGTCCTCGAGCAGCACCTGGGCATCGCTAGGTCACACTAAAAGGGAGCACGTCATGGCACAACACCGGCTCGATCCTTCGCTCGACAACGTGCACTGGGGCTATTTCGACGCCAAGCTGCCGCCGCGCCTGGAAGTGGATTCGGGCGACACGGTGGTGGTGGACACCGTCTCGGGCTGGCCCGACGTCGCGCCCGACGAGACGCGCTACAGCTCCGTGCACCGGGAGATCTTCACCAAGCTGAAACCGCAGCTCGGCCCGCATATCCTCACCGGGCCGATCGCGGTGAAGGGCGCCATGCCGGGCGACACGCTGGAAGTGCGCATCAAGGCGATCGAGCTGACCGCCGACTGGGGCTGGAACATTATCCGTCCGCTGCGCGGCTCGCTGCCCGAGGATTTCCCAGAATTCCAGGCGCGCGTCATTCCGCTGGACCGCAAGAAGATGACGGCGAAACTCGCCTGGGGCCCGACCCTCCCGCTGCAGCCCTTCTTCGGCATCCTCGCCACCGCACCCCGCCCGGAGTACGGGCGCATCTCGACGGTGGAGCCGCGCGAATTCGGCGGCAACGTGGATTGCAAGGAGTACGTGCCGGGCACCTCGCTCTACCTGCCGGTATTCGTACCGGGGGCGAATTTCTCCGCCGGCGACGGCCACGCGGTGCAGGGCGACGGTGAAGTCTGCCTCACGGCGCTCGAGACCTGCCTCAAGGGCACGTTCGAGCTGGTGCTGCACAAGAAGATGGCGCTCGCCATGCCGCGCGCCGTCACGCCGACGCACTACATCACGATCGGCCTCAACGAGGATCTGGACGACGCGGCGAAGCAGGCGTTGCGCGCCATGATCGCGTGGTTGGTCGAGATGAAGGGCTGGAAGCCGGCCGAGGCCTACGTGTTCTGCAGCCTGGCCTGCGACCTGCACGTGACCCAGCT
>JBDTMD010000207.1:0-4662 GCA_039934435.1 Burkholderiales bacterium | reverse complement strand
GTGCCGATCTGGATCGCATACGGCATTACCCGCGTGTTGATAGCCTTCCTGAGCTACGAGCGCTATCGCTAGTCCAGGGTGGCGGCGGCGTCGCCGACGCGGATCGTGCCGCGTTGCTCGACCGCGTAGCGCACCCCGAATACCGCTTCGCCCTCCTGCATGCGCAGCCGGGAGAGCGTGCGCAAAGGCTCGTCGCCGACCACAGCGCCGAATTCCTGGTCGATGGTCGTGACTTCGCAGCGGCCGCAGGCGTGTACCGGCGCAAGGATCGCATCGCCCACGCGCAAGCGCCGCCAGTGATCCTCGCCATAGGCCGCCGCTCCGTCGAGGACGATGTTCGGCCTGAAGCGCGTCATCGGCACCGGCGCATCCAGGCTTGCGTTGAGGGCGTCGAGCGATGCCGTGTTCGTCAGGAGCAAGGCCGCGGCGTCGCCCAGCGCGAGCGCGGCATTCTGCCGGACCACCGGCCGCTCGAGCCGCGCCAGCTGCAGCGGCGTTCCGAACCAGCGCGTTGCCACGGCGTTCACGTCGTCGCGCGCAAGACGCGCCGTGGCGTCCCGCGACCAGACGCGCAACAGCGTTTCGCGGGTGAAGTCGGCCGCCCGAACCTCTAGAGTCGCGCCGTCGAGATCGAGTCGCAGACCGTCATCCGAGATCTGCGCCTGCAGCCGCGCGAGGCTGGGGTCGTCGCGCTGAGTGAACACTCGTCCACCTGGGCGCGCGAGGCAGTAGCGGCGATCGCCCGCCGGCCCCAGCGCGTCGAGGTCGATCGTCGTCATCGGCACCGCCGCCGCGCCTTTCAATGGGTATACCGCAAGCGCGGCTACGCGCACCGCAAGCGGCCGTCCGTCATTACCGGCACGATAGGAAAGGCGTCGAAACGGCAGGCGAATTCGACTTCGTGCGCCAGTCCGCGGGCCGCCATCATGCGGCCGACGCGGCACTCGAGCAGCACTTCGGGCGCGCGCGCGTTGCGAAAGAACGCGAGCGAGGTGCGCGCCGCGTCGGACAGGTCCGCGCCCGGGCCGCGCGCTTGAGTGAAGCGGTCCACCAGGCAGCCGGCGCCATAGAAGTCCTCGAGATTGAAATTGCCGCCTGAACCGGAACAAAGGATCAGCACCGTGTCCTGCGCATGCGCAGCGCTGACGTGCGAGACGATCGCGCCGGCGTTGAGCAGCGAGCCGCAGTAGACACGCTTCGCGCCCGCCGCCAGGGTCATGGCGACGGTGCCGTTGGTGGTGGCGTAGATCAGCGTCTTGCCGGCGACGCCATGCTCGAGCAGCGCCATCGGCGCCGGATGGGCAAATCCCGGCAGCGTCTCGGCGTACAGCTCGCCGGCCAGTACGAAACTGTTCCCCGTTTGCGCCGCGCCCGCCGCGCGCGCCGCGGCTTCGTCGGCGACCGGCAGCACGTCGGTGGCGCCGCCTGCCAGCGCGGCCACCATGGTGGTCGTGGCGAACAGGATGTCAAGCACCACCACCACCTTGCCCGCGACGCGCACGCCGTCGAGCTCCTCCTTGCGCGTGAGCACGTGCAGGCGGTGCTGCAGCTCGATCTTCGCGCTCATGGCGTCGGCCGGCGGCCGAACATGCCCCAGCCGTCCATCGACATGACGAGCTCGCCCGCCTGGTTCAGTGCCTCGGTGCGCGAGCGCAGCAGGCCGACGGTCGGCCGGCTCCGCGAGGCGCGCGACTCGAGCACCGTGCGCCGGTAGGTGATGGTGTCGCCGGGCCGCACCGGCTTGAGCCAGCGAATGTTGTCCAGACCCGGCGAACCCAAGCTGACGGTGCGGTTGATGTAGCTGTCGCAAATCAGGCGCATGCAGACCGCGCAGGTGTGCCAGCCGCTCGCGATCAGACCGCCAAACGCGGATGCGGCGGCTGACTGCGGGTCGACGTGGAACGGTTGCGGGTCGAACTGGCGCGCGAAGTCGATGATCTCCGCCTGCGTGAACGTGTGGCGGCCCATCTCCACGGTCTCGCCGACCTTGAAATCCTCCCAGTAGAGCGTCATTGCGCGGCCGCGGTATCGATGTAAGTGAGGTAGTGTCCATTGAAGACAATCTTTTGCATGTCGACTTCAGCCCAGCGCACACGCAGGCGGTGCGCGCAGGCAAAATCCTCTCGTGGCATCGAATCGGTCTCCGGGATAAATCGCGCAATGTTAGCTCGGCTGTGCGGCTCGCGCGCCCAGCATAGCGCTGCGGCCCGCGCATGACGACCGAACCGCCGAAATCCGCCGCTGCGCGCAGCGAGGAGAAGTTCCTCGAGCAGATGAACCGCGAGCTCGCGGGCTGGAGCGATCCGGCGGCGCGCCTGCGCCAGGCGCTGGCGCGCGACGATCTGCAGCTTTACTGCCAACCGATCCTGTCGTTGCGGCCGCCGGGCCAGTTCCACATGGCCGAGACGCTTGTGCGCCTGCGCGAAGAAGAGGCGCTTTCGCTGCCGCCGGGCGATTTTCTGCCCGCGTTCGAGCACTTCGGCATGATGGCCGAGCTGGATCGCTGGGTGGCGGATCAAGTCGTGCGCTGGCTGGCCGATGCGCCGGCCAGCGGAATGCGGCGCTTCAGCATCAACGTCGCCGGGCAGACGCTCGAGGAGGCGGCGTTTCCCGCGTTCGTCGCCGATCTGCTGCGCTCGCGCAACGTGCCGCCGCCGGCGCTGACCTTCGAAGTGGACGAAGCCGACACCCTCGCGCGCCTTGAAGCGTCGGTGCGCTTCGCGCACGCCGTCAAGCAGATCGGCTGCAAAGTCCTGGTCGACGGCTTCGGCCGGCGTTCGGTCTCGTTCATCGCGTTGAAGACGATGCGCGCGGATTTCGTAAAAGTCGATGGCGCCATCATCCGCGCGCTGCGCCGCAGCGAGGTGGCGCGCCACAAGCTGCAGGCGGTGGTGCGCGTCGGCGACGCGCTCGGCATCGAAGTAATCGCCGAATGCGTCGAGGAAGCCGACGTTCTGGCGCGGCTGCGCGCCGCGCGCGTCGGCTACGCGCAGGGATTTGGCGTCGCCCAGCCGATGCCCATCGGCCGGTCCGCGGCGCTGCGCGTGTCATGATGCGGCCGGCATGGACCCGGTCGTGCTGCGCGCGATGGCCCGATGGCCGAACCTGCCCGCCGTCTACGGCTGGCTGGCGCTCGATCGCCGCGGCAACTGGCGGCTGAAGGACCCCGCGGCCGAAGAATTCGCGCGCATCGGCAACGCTGCGCTGCGCGAATTCATCGGCCGCAACTACGCCGCGGATGAGCGCGGCTGCTGGTACTTCCAGAACGGACCGCAGCGCGTTTTCGTGTCGCTCGCGTACGCGCCGCTGGTGCTGCATTACGAGAGCGACGCGCTCATCGACCAGTGCGGGCGCGCGACGCATGCGCGCGCCACGTACATCGACGAGGAAGGCTCGGTCCTGATATCCGGCGAGCGCGGCCTCGGCCTGCTCGACGATCGCGATCTGCCGCTTTTTGCGGCGCGCCTCGGCGCCGACTGGCAAGCGCTGCCCAAGGTGGCGTCGAGCGAGGTCGCAGCGCGCTTCGGCTTCGTTTCCAAGCCGTCCGATTCCTTGCGCTGACCCCGTTTCCTCCTTATAATCCGGCCTCTTTTTTGGCGCCTGGGCGGCTACGGTTCGCAGGACGTGGCCGCCCGGTTCATTTCTGGGATCAGAAAATAATGCCTACAGTCAATCAGTTAAGGCGTGGCATCCGGGCTGCTCGGCGCCCGAAGTCGAAAGTGCCGGCGCTCGCGGGTTCGCCCCAGAAACGCGGCGTGTGCACGCGCGTCTACACCACCACGCCAAAGAAGCCCAATTCCGCCCTGCGAAAAGTCGCCAAGGTGCGCTTGACCAACGGCTTTGAAGTGATCGGCTATATCGGCGGCGAAGGCCACAATCTGCAGGAGCATTCGGTGGTGCTGATCCGCGGCGGCCGCGTCAAGGACCTGCCGGGCGTGCGCTACCACATCGTGCGCGGCTCGCTCGACACGCAGGGCGTCAAGGACCGCAAGCAGAGCCGCTCCAAGTACGGCGCCAAGGCGCCGAAGACGGCCTAGAGAAGAATCGAGAACGCCCCATGCCACGTCGCCGCGAAGTCCCCAAGCGCGAGATCCTGCCGGATCCGAAATTCAACCATCCGGATGTCGCCAAGTTCATCAACGTGCTGATGACTCGCGGCAAGAAGTCCGTTGCAGAAGGCATCGTCTATCGCGCCTTCGACGTCATCAAGACGAAGTCGGGCAAGGATCCGGTCGAAGTATTCACGCAGGCGGTGCAGAACGTGAAGCCGGTGGTCGAAGTGAAGAGCCGGCGCGTCGGCGGCGCCAACTACCAGGTGCCGGTGGAAGTGCGCCCGGTGCGGCGCGTGGCGCTGGCGATGCGCTGGCTGCGCGAGGCGGCGCAAAAGCGCAGCGAAAAATCGATGGACCTGCGCCTGGCCAACGAATTGCTGGAAGCGGCCGAGGGCCGCGGCAGCGCGATGAAGAAGCGCGACGAGGTGCACCGCATGGCGGAAGCGAACAAGGCGTTCGCGCACTATCGCTTCTAGGCGCCCGGCGGTCCAGGGCATATAGACGGAAACAGCGACTTAACTCATTGCCGGAAACGGCGGCTCGGCTGGACAGGTATCCGGCGGCCGCAGGGTTCAGGCATCAAAGGTTTTCAAGGTTCTTAACGTGGCAC
>JBDTMD010000206.1:0-4709 GCA_039934435.1 Burkholderiales bacterium | reverse complement strand
GTTCCCCCGACACATCCTACCTCGCCTCGACCGACGACATCTACGTCAGCCCCTCCCAGATCCGCCGCTTCAACCTTCACACCGGCGACTCCATCGACGGGGAGATCCGCACACCCAAGGACGGCGAGCGCTATTTCGCGCTGGTCAAGGTCGACAAGGTCAACAGCGAAGCCCCCGAGGCCTCCAAACACAAGATCCTGTTCGAGAACCTCACGCCCCTGCATCCGGACGAGATGTTCAAGCTGGAGCGGGAGATCAAGGCCGAGGAGAACCTCACTGGACGCGTCATCGACATCGTCGCGCCGATTGGCAAGGGCCAGCGCGGCCTGATCGTCAGCCCGCCGAAGGCTGGCAAGACCGTGATGCTGCAGCACATCGCCCACGCCATCATCGCCAACCACCCCGAGGTGTCGCTGATCGTCCTGCTGATCGACGAGCGGCCCGAGGAAGTGACCGAGATGAGCCGCTCGGTGCGCGGCGAAGTGGTGGCCTCGACCTTCGACGAGCCGGCCTCGCGCCACGTGCAAGTCGCCGAGATGGTCATCGAGAAGGCCAAGCGCCTGGTCGAGCACAAGAAGGACGTCGTCATCCTGCTCGACTCCATCACGCGCCTCGCGCGCGCCTACAACACCGTCGTGCCGGCCTCGGGCAAAGTGCTCACCGGCGGCGTCGACGCCAACGCCCTGCAGAAACCCAAGCGCTTCTTCGGCGCCGCGCGCCACGTCGAGGAGGGCGGCTCCCTCACCATCATCGCCACCGCGCTGATCGACACCGGCAGCCGCATGGACGACGTGATCTACGAAGAATTCAAGGGCACCGGCAACATGGAAATTCATCTTGATCGCCGCATGCACGAAAAGCGCATCTTCCCGGCGATCAACGTCAACCGCTCCGGCACGCGCCGCGAAGAGCTGCTGATCCCGAAAGAACTGCTGCAGAAGATCTGGGTGCTGCGCAAGCTCCTGTTTCCAATGGACGAGCTCGAAGCCGCCGAATTCCTCATCGACAAGCTGCGCGCCACCAAGAACAACGCCGAGTTCTTCGACTCGATGCGGCGGGGCTAGACGCGTAAATGGGGTCTGTCCCCATTTAGCTTGTTAAACTCCCCCCACGTTTCCTCAGGGGGGAAGCATGCTCGACACCACGCGCCGGGTCGCGACGCCCGAAGGCATTGAGCTCACCCTGCAGCTGGTAGGACCGGTGCCGCGCGCGCTCGCCTGGGCGATCGACTTCCTGCTGCGCGCCGCCGTGGTGATCGCGGTGATGATGGGTGCCGCCTATCTCGGCCAGGCCGGCTGGGGCCTCGCGGCGCTCGCCGCGTTCGCCGTCGAGTGGCTGGCGCCGGCGTGGTTCGAGGTGTACTGGAACGGGCAGACGCCGGGCAAGCGCGCCCTCGGCATCGCGGTGCTGAACGACGACGGCACGCCGGTGCGCTGGGGCCCGGCGCTGACCAGAAATCTGCTGCGCGCGGTGGACTTCCTGCCGTTTTTCTACGGCATCGGCCTCGTCACCATGCTCGCCAACCGCGACTTCAAGCGCCTGGGCGATCTCGCCGCCGGCACGGTGGTGGTGTACACGCCGAAGCGGGCGCGGGCGCGCGCCCTGCCGCAGGCGCCGGCCCAGGCGCCGCCATTCCCGCTCACGCTCGAGGAGCAGCGCGTGGTGCTCGATCTGGCCGAGCGCTCCTCGAGCCTGACGCACGAGCGGCTCGAGGAACTGGCGATGCTCCCGGTGCCGCTCATCGGCCGCGCCACCGGCGCCGCCGCCGCCGCCCGGCTACTCGGCATGGCGAGCCACCTCGCGGGCCGGCGATGAAGCAGGCGCCATTCGAGGCCGCGCACGGCGACGAGTGGCAGGCGTTCGCGGCGTTCCTCGACGCGCCGGCGGGCGCCGCCGCGCCCTTCCCTGCCGCCGAGATGCCGCAGCGCTACCGGCGGCTGTGTCATCACCTGGCGCTCGCCAACGACCGGCAGTACGGCCCCGAGCTCGTCGACCGCCTGAACCTGCTCGCGCTGCGCGGCCACCACGCGCTGTACGCCAACCGCCGCCGCCAGTCGCTGCGCCTGGTGGACTTCCTGCTCGTCACCTTTCCGTCGCTGGTGCGCGCCGAATGGCGCGTGGTGGCGGTGGCGGCGCTGCTGTTCTTCGGGCTGATCGCCGCGCTGTTCACGGCGCTGCAGGTGTTTCCGGAATTCGTGCATTACCTGCTGCATCCGTCGCAGATCGCCGGCTTTCACGACATGTACGACCCGGCCAACCCGCGCCTGGGCATGCGCGAGGCCGACAGCAGCCTGGCGATGTTCGGCTTCTACATCTGGAACAACGTGCGCATCGGCTTCCAGACCTTTGCCGGCGGCCTGCTCGCGGGCCTGGGCACGGTCTGGTACCTGGCCGGCAACGGCGTGACCATCGGCGCGATCGCGGGCTACCTGACGCAGGTCGGCTTCGGCGAGACCTTCTGGTCGTTCGTCTCCGGCCATTCCGCGCTCGAGCTGACGGCGATCGTGATCTCGGGCGGCGCCGGCCTGCGCCTCGGCATGGCGGTGATCGCGCCGGGCAACCGCTCGCGCAAGGCGGCACTGGTCGCCGCGGCGCGGCCCGCGGTGCGCCTGATGTACGGCGCGGCGCTGCTGTTCGCGCTGGCGGCGTTCGTCGAGGCGTTCTGGTCGCCGCTCACCACGGTGCCCTATGCCGTGAAGATCGGCGCCGGGCTCGCCGGCTGGGGCGTGCTGCTCGGCTATTTCGCGCTTTCGGGACGCGCCGGTGCAGCTCGATAAGCTCGCCATCGCGCTGCGGCCGCGCTCGGCCTGGGAATCGGTCGATCTCGGCGTTGGCATGCTGCGCGAGTGGTGGCGCCCGCTGTACGCCGCGTTCGCCGCGGTGTATGTGCCGCTCGCCGCGGCCTGCCTGTGGGCCGGCTGGAGCGCCGGCAAGGTGTGGCTGGCGATGCTGCTGCTGTGGTGGTTGAAGCCGCTCTTTGACCGCGTGGTACTGCATGTCGCCTCGCGCGCGGTATTTGGCGAGGTGCTGGGCGTGAGAAGCACGCTGGCGCAGGTGCGCGCCTGGCTCGGCACCGGCGTCCTCGGCGCGCTCACGCTCGGGCGCATCGACATGGCGCGCTCCTTTCACCTGCCCGTGCGCCAGCTCGAGGGCCAGCGCTGGCGCGCGGCGCGCATACGCCGCACGCTGCTCGGGCGCCGCACGCACGGCTACGCCGTGTGGCTGACGGTCGCCTGCCTGCACTTCGAGGCGGTGCTGGTCTGGTCGTTCGACATGCTCGGCGGCCTGCTGCTGCCGGCGAAAACACACGAAGGCGCGAACATCTTCGAAGCGATGTTCGACGGCGCGGCATTCGGCGGCATCTTCAGCGCCGCGGATTTCTGCGCCTACGCGGCCGCGGTCCTCGTCATCGAGCCGCTGTACGTCGCCGCCGGCTTCGCCCTGTATCTGAACCGGCGCACATTGCTCGAAGGCTGGGACCTCGAGGTGGCGCTGCGCCGTATCGCCGTGCAGCGCGCCGGCGCCTTCGCCGGCGCGGCGACGCTCGCCGTGGCGGTGCTCGCGGCGGCGCTGCTCGCGCTCGTGCCGGCGGCGCCCGCCGTGGCGCAAACCGCGGCCAAGGATCCCAAGCGCGAGATCGCCGAGGTGCTGAAGGGGCCCGAGTTTCCGCATCAGCGCCAGACGACGCGCTGGCAGCGGCCCTCGACCGGCGAGCTCGACTCCGGCGACGGCCCGGACCTCGGCTGGCTGCGCGCCATCGGCTACGCCTTCGCCAAGGTCTCCGAGGTCGCGCTGTGGATCGCGGCGGCCGCGCTCATCGCCCTTGCCTTGTGGTGGGCGCTGCGGCTGGTGCCGCGCGCGCCGTCCGCGCCGCGCGACCCCTACCGGCCGCCGCCGTCGCTGTTCGGCATGGAGCTCGCGCCCGAGACCCTGCCCGCGGATCTGGCGGGCGCGGTGCGCGCGCTCGCGGCCGCGGGCCGCCTGCGCGAGGCACTGGCCCTGCTCTATCGCGGCACGCTCTCGGCGCTGGTGCACGGCAGCGGCATCGAGCTGCGGGCGAGCGACACCGAGGGCGAGGCGCTGGCGCGCGTGCGCGCGCACGGCGAGCCCGCCACCGCGCAGTACTTCGCCGAGCTGGTGCTGCGCTGGCAGAGCGCCGCCTACGCGCGGCGCCTGCCGGCCGCCGCCGAGATCGAGCAGCTGCTCGCCGCGTATACCGAGCGCCTCGCGCCGCGGAGCACGGCGTGAGCGCGCGCCTGCGCTTCGGCATCGGCGCGCTGCTCGTCATCGCCCTCGCCTGGTACCTCTCGGGCTTCGAGCGCGTGCCGGTCACCGAGCGCGTCGGCTACTCGGGCGAGGCGCGGCTGCGGCCGTTCTTCGCCGCCGAGCGCTTCGCCGCGCGCATGGGGCTCGAAGCGCGCGAGCTGCGCGCCCTGCCCGATCTCGACCGGCTGCCGGCGGACGGCGTGCTGCTGCTGCCGCGGCAGCGCCAGTCGATCGAGGCGCGGCGCGCGGCGCGGCTCGTCGCCTGGGCGGCGCGCGGCGGCCACCTGATCGTCGAGGCGGAGCGCCGCGGCGTCGCCGATCCGCTGCTCGCGCAGCTGCGCATCGCGCGCATCGACACCCAGGCGCAATTGCGCACGGTGGCGGCCGAGATTCCGGAGCGCGAGCGCCGGCTGACCGTGTCGGGCTTTGCCGCCAGCCGGCTC
>JBDTMD010000205.1:0-4720 GCA_039934435.1 Burkholderiales bacterium | reverse complement strand
GAGCAGGCGCTCATCGAGTATGACCCTGGCCAGGTCCGTCCTCAGGAGTTGCTGCTGACGCCGCGGCAGATGGGCTACACCATCTCCGATCCGCGAAAGCTCGATCCCTTCGAGGAGCAGGAGCGCCAGCTGGTTCTCGAAGGACGGCGTTTTCTCTGGGCCACGGTGTTCAGCCTCGCGTCTCTTACGCTGATCGCGCGCCCAGGTGAGTTCTGGTACGCAGTGCTCGAGGTGTTCGTGGTGCTGAGCCTGCTCGGCTTCGTGTATCTCGTCTTGCGCTCATCGGGCATGGCGCAGGCGGTTGGCGGAGTTGCCGCAGCGCTGTGTCTGGCCGCGGCGCTGGCGTGGCTCAGGCATTCAGGCCGACTGGAGGGGCTGGACGCCTGGCTCGCGGGTGCGCTCGCCGTAGCCGCAGTATTCGTGCTCGCCAATCACATCCTCGCCATGGCGTGGCAGTCTGCGCGCCGCGGTATCGTCAATCAGCATGTGCTGCTCGAGGCTGCGGCCCTCGCAGGCATCGCGGGCGGCGCCTACGGGCTCGCGGCGGGCGGTCCGGACTTCCCGGTCGCGCCTTTCTTCGGCGTCGCTGTCATGGTGTGCAACTACCACATCTTCTCGGAATGGCTGTCGCTCATCGTGAAGACGCGCAGCTCGCAGGCAGTGCGGCGCCTGCTCGCGCTGCAGCCGGAGACCGCGCGCGTCGCCCGCGCCGAGGGCGAAATCGAGCTCCGCATCGAGGAAGTTGTGCTTGGCGACTTGGTGCGCGTGCGACCCGGCGAGCGTGTCCCCGTGGACGGTACCGTCGTGGAGGGGCGCTCGGCCGTGGACCAATCCCTGGTCACCGGCGAGCCGCTGGCCGTCGAGCGCACGGCGGGCGACAGCGTGGTCGGCGGCTCCATGAACGGATTGGGCACACTGCTATTGCGCGTGACCGCCGTCGGGGAAGGGAGTTTCCTGCAGCGCGTGGCGCGCGAAGTCGAGGACGCGCGGGCGCTGAAGCCCGGCATGCTGCACCTCGTCGACCGGGTGCTGAAAGTCTATGCGCCGGCCGTGCTGTCGCTTGCGCTGATTGCGGTTGCCGGATGGCTGCTGGTGCCCGTAATTGCGGGCGGCAGCGCGCAGCTCGAGCGCGCGTTGTTCGCGGGTCTGACGGTACTCGTCATGGGCTATCCCTGCGCCCTTGGAATCTCGGCGCCGCTATCGATCGTGCGCGGCGCGGGCGAGGCCGCGGAGCGCGGCATTCTCATGCGCACCGGCGAAGCCTTCCAGGGTTTTCGGCTCGCGACCCACGTGGTATTCGACAAAACCGGCACGCTCACGACAGGCAAGCCGGCATTGCTCGAAATCGAGGCGAGCGGCGCCACGGAGGCGGACCTGATCGGCGTCGCGGCAGCGGCCGAAGCGGTCTCGGAGCATCCCCTGGCCAAGGCGGTCGTCGGCGCCGCCCTCGAGCGCGGCATCGCGACGGCCGAACTTGAAGACTTCGAGGCCATGCCGGGTCGCGGCGTCCGCGCGCGGATGGCCGGCGAGGAAATCCTGGTCGGCAATGCGCGATTTCTGGAGGAGCGCGGTGTTTCGCTTGATGCGCTTGGGGCCCGCTTGACGCAGTTGGAAGACGCGGGCCGGACCGTGATCGTCGTGGCTCGCGGCAAGCGCGTGCTCGGCCTGCTGGCGTTTGGCGATGCCCTTCGCGCTGACGCCGCCGCAACCGTATCGGCGCTGAAGCGAGCGGGAATACGCACGTTGCTGGTAAGCGGCGACAATACCGCCGCCAGCCGCCGCGTTGCCGCTGAGGTGGGTGTAGATGAATTTCACGCTGAGATGCTCCCGCAGGACAAAGTGGCGCTCATCCGCGCATTGCAGCGGGGCGGCAATGTCGCCATGGTCGGCGACGGCATCAACGACGCGCCGGCGCTGATGCAGGCGAACATCGGCATCGCCATGGGCGGCGGCACCGACATCGCGATCGATTCGGCGGATATCATCATCCTCAACAACCGCCTTGGGGCGGTGCTCGAGGCGCGCGAGATCAGCCGCAGGAGTTATCGCAAGATGGTGCAGAACGTGTGCCTGGCGATCGCGTTCAACGGTATCGGGGTTCCGCTCGCAGCCACCGGGCTCGTCTATCCGGTGTGGGCAATGGCGGCGATGGCGTTGAGTGTCACCGCAATCTTCATCAATTCACTGAGCGACCGGCCGCGCATCTTCTTCGACGCCATCCGGAGCGTAGGGCGCTCCGCGTGAGCGCCGCAATAACTGCCGGCCTGTTCGCCGTAACGGCGATCGCCGAGATACTCGGTTGTACCTGGTTTATCTCTGGCTGAATCAAGGCAAGAGCGTGTGGCTGCTGGCGCCGTCGGCTGGCTGTGGCTGATCGAAGGCGTGCGTCCTACTGGATGGGACATTGCCGGCGTGGCCATCGCGCTTGCGGGGATGGCGGTCATATTGCTACAGCCGGTGCGCTGAAAAAACGGCGGAGGACGTGGTGCGCAATTTTTGCCACTACGTCTACTTCTTCGCCACCGCGCAGGCAGCGCGGAACTGGGCCGCGGAGCGACCGGGCACGATTCTCGCAACGCTCGATGAGGCATGGCAGCTCGGACGCGAGCGCAACGCATGCACTTATCCCGGCCGGCGGTTTGGCTTCAGTATTTGTTGGCGAAATTCGGCATTCCCGCGCACCGAACTCTGCAAAAGGAGGAAAGACCGGTTACGGTGATGTTCGCCGATATCGAGGGCTGCACGCGGCTGTGCGCATTGGCAAGGGGCGGGTCAATCCTGGTGAGTGCCGACTTTGCGAGGCATCTCAACGGAATCGGTTACGCGCTCGAATCACTCGGACCGCAGACGATGAAGAACGTAAGCCGCCCGGTGCTGGGCTTGTGGTTGAGCGGCCGGATTGCCGCGTGATGTCTCGCGAGACTGGCTTCAGCCTTCACAGCATGTAGCCGATGTCGGAGGCGCCGGTCGGATAGGCGAAAATGCCTCCCTTCAAGTCGCGCGCCGTGAGCTTGTTCCGGATGGCAAGCGCGAAGATGTTGATCACCTCGTCCACGTGCGGTCCGATCAGATGGGCGCCGAGTATATGGTCGCTACCCTCTTCGACGAGCACCTTGAACCCGTAGACGGTCTCGGCGACGCGTCGGGCCGTATACCAGTCCGAGGCTTTCTGGGACTGCATGCGGAATTTGAGCCCCTGCTCGCGTGCCTGCCGCTCGCTCAGACCGACAGAGGCGATCGGCGGAATGGTGAACGCGACGCTCGGCACTCCCGAATAATCCGGCTTCTGCCGGTTGCCATTGAGCAGATTGTGCGCAACAACTTTCCCATCGTGGCTGGCAACAGGCGTCAGCGGCGGTCCCATCGACGCGGCGTCGCCGGCGGCGTAAACCGCCGGATTCGATACGCTCTGCAAGAATTCGTTGACCATAAGGCGGCCCTTCTCGGTCCTGACATTTGCTGCGGCAAGTTCGAGCGGCTCGAGATCGGGAACGCGCCCGGCCGCATGCACGACGAGATCACCCTTGATCAAAACATCCTTGCCGTTCGCCGACGCGTGAACAGATACGCCGTCGGCACTCTTCTCGATCGCCGTGACGCGCGTATTGAGCTGCAAGTCGACGCCCAGGTGGCGCAATTTCTCCATGCCCCACATGACGAGTTCGGGATCGAACGGCGCCAGCATGCGGTCCGCCTGCTCCAGGACGGTCACGCGCGCGCTTGCGTACGCCGCGATATGCGCAAACTCGGCCGCAATGAAGCCGCCCCCGAGAAGCACCACGCGCTTCGGAAGCTGATCGAGTTCGAGAAACTCGGTGCTCGTGATCGCGTTCTCTTCACCCCGAACGCCGAGGTGCATAGGCACGGCACCGACGGCGATGAGAACGAAACGGCTCTCGAGCAATTCGTCGCCGACTGCAATCGTGCTGGGGCCGACAAACCTGGCACGGCCCTTGTAGGCGTCTATCCCTCGCCGCGCGAAGCTCTTCTCGTTCATCGCCGGCACGTCTTGCGTGATGGTGCGCTTGAAGCGCATGAGCTCGCGCCAGTCGAGGCGGATTGCCTCTGCGACCGCACCCTTCCCGTCCATGCGGCGGAAGTGGTCGATCGCTTCCGCCGCACCCACCAGCACTTTCTTCGGATCGCAGCCGCGCAGCGCGCAGGTGCCGCCGAACGGCAAATGGTCGATCACCGCAACTCGCCAACCGGCGGAACGGCATTGCGACGCGGCGACCGCCGCCGCGGTGCCGGTACCGATGGCCACCAGATCATAGGTTTTCTTCATCGCTGCCTCCTCAATGCAATATCGAGCGCTCGCCGACAGCGCAGAGCGCCCGGCGCGGTTCGGCCGGCATCTTCATATGGCGTCAGCGCGCAGGGCGCGTAGCGAACCAGACGTTGAGCAAACTGGAGGCCAGGAGCGCGGCGATTCCAATTCCGGCCGCGATGCCGCTGCCAAACCAGATCGACGCGAACAGAAGGAGCGCCGCGACGACGCCCACGCCGAACGCCATCCGGTGGCGATGCCGGCGCATCCCGTCGTACAGGCCGTAAACGGCAATCGCGAGAAAAACGACCAGCATGGGAATGAGAACCGCGTCGCGAATGAGAAACCCGAGGCCGATCGCGGACAGGATCGCGAGCAGCGCGGGAAAACCGAGGCAGCACAGGGCGGCAAAGGCGGATCCGCCTACGCCGATCTTGTCGAGGTGGCGTTTCC
>JBDTMD010000204.1:0-4722 GCA_039934435.1 Burkholderiales bacterium | reverse complement strand
CGGCTACCGCCTCGACCCGCAGGTCGGGCCGCTGGTGCTGGTCGGCGCCGGCGGCACGCTCGCCGAGCTTTACCGCGACTTCGCGCTGCGCCTTGCGCCGGTCGGCCTCGAGGAAGCGCGCGAGATGGTGGCCGAGGTGCGCGGCTTTGCAGCACTCCGGGGCTACCGCAACGCGCCGCGCGGCGACCTCGAGGCGCTCGCGCAGGCGGTGGCTGCGTACTCGCGGCTCGCCGCACGTCCCGATGTCGCCGAAGCAGAAATCAATCCGCTGATCGTCAAGGCCGAGGGTGTGGTCGGCGTTGACGCGCTCGTCGTTCTGCGCGATGGTGCGCGCAATCATGGCGCTGCCGCTTGAGACGCTGAAAGACCGTGCCGCGGACGATGCGCTGCTCGAGCGCTTCGGGCTCGACCTGGATTGCGCGCTGCTGGTCGGCGACGGCGATACCGATTGGCTGGTGAAGATCGAGCGCGGCACGGTAACGCGCGTCACCCGAGGCCCGCTCATCATGCCGCAGACTGACCTGCGGCTGCGCGCGGCAAGCGAATCGTGGGCGCGTTTTCTCGAACCCGTGCCGCCGCCGGGGTACCACGACCTGTTCGCGCTGCGCCGCTACAAGCGCCTCCAGATCGAGGGCGACATTCGTCTCATGTCGGCGTACCTGTTCTACTTCAAGCGCCTGTTTGCGCTGCTGCGCAAGACATGAAGCCGGTCGCCGAGCCGATCGTCGGGCGCTACCTGCGCTTCGAGATCCTGGGCAAGCCGCATCGGCTGTATGTCGAGGAGGCCGGCGCGGGCATCCCGCTCCTTTGCCTGCACACCGCGGGCTCGGACACGCGCCAGTACCGCGGGTTGATGAACGACCCGGAGATCACGCGCCATTTCCGCGTCATCGCCTTCGACATGCCCTGGCACGGCAAATCCTCGCCGCCGGCGGGCTGGCAGACCGAGCACTACCGATTGACGAGCGCCGATTACACGAAGATGGTGCTCCAAGTGTGCGACGCGCTCGCGCTCGAGCGCCCCGTCGTCATGGGCTGCTCGATCGGCGGGCGCATCGCGCTGGTTCTCGCCATGGAGCATGCCAAGCGCTTTCGCGCCATCATCGGCCTGCAATCGGGCGCCACGATCGATCCGTACTACGAGCTCGACTGGCTGCACCACCCGCAGGTCCACGGTGGCGAGGCCTCCGCGGCCTATGTTTCCGGCCTGATGGCGCCGACCTCGCCCGAGCCCGAGCGCTGGGAGACGCTCTGGCACTACATGCAGGGCGGGCCGGGCATCTTCAAAGGCGACCTGTACTTCTACCGCGGCGCCGATGGCGACATCCGCGAGCGGCTTTCCGCGATCGATACGCGCGTCT
Source organism: Burkholderiales bacterium (assembly GCA_039934435.1). GTDB lineage: Bacteria > Pseudomonadota > Gammaproteobacteria > Burkholderiales > SG8-39 > JAABQT01. Next base: position 3,361 of record JBDTMD010000204.1, on the reverse strand, counting down.
GCCCGCTGTATCTGCTCACCGGCGAGTACGACTATTCGGTCTCGCCCGAGGACACGCGCGCCGCGGCCGAGCGCATCCCGGGCGTGAAGTTCACGGTGATGCCGAAGCTCGGGCATTTTCCGATGAGCGAGAACCCGGCGCTGTTCCTTTCGTACCTCAAGCCCGTGTTGGACGAAATCAAGGCGCGCGACTGAATCATGCGCGTGGTCGAACGATGCGGAGAATTTGTCGAGGCCATGCGCACGGCGCAACTCGCGCCGGAGGTTCTGCACCATGCCAAGCGCGCGGTGATCGACTGGGTCGCGGCCGCCCTGCCCGGGGCGGTGGTACCGCCCGCCATCGCGCTCGAGGCCGCGCTCGCCGAGGAGCTCGACCACGGCGCGGCGCGTCTCGTGCTTGGGCGCCCGGCCACCGTGCGCGCCGCGGCGCTCATCAACGGCACAGCCGCGCACACCGTGGAAGTGGACGACATCTTTCGCGACGGCATCTATCACCCGGGCGCACCGACGATCGCGGCGGCGCTCGCGCTGGCGCAGGCCGGCAACCTGAACGGCATCGCTTTCCTGCGTGCCGTCATCGCCGGCTACGAAATCTCCACGCGCATCGCGCGCGCCATGGGCCGCGCGCACTACCGCTTTTGGCACAACACGGGCACCATCGGCGCATTCGGTGCCGCCGCCGCCGGTGCGAGCGCGCTCGGCCTTGACCGGGTGCGCACCGCCCACGCGCTCGCCACCGTGACCACGTTCGCCGCGGGTCTGCAGCAGGCCTTCCGCGGCGATTCGATGTCGAAGCCCCTCCATGCGGGACGCGCGGCCGAAGCCGGCGTCACCGCGGCGCTCGCCGCACGCGAGGGCGTGACCGGCGCGTTCGATGTCATCGACGGCCAGGCGGGCTTCGGCCGCGCCATGGGCGACGGACCCGACTGGGACGCGGCATTCGCCACGCTGGGCACGGACTACAACATCGCGCGCATGACGTTCAAGAACCACGCCTGCTGCGGGCATACCTTCGCCGCCATCGACGGCGCGCTGGCCGCGCGCTCAGCACTCGGTGCCACGGCGGAAGATGTTGCCCGCGTGCGCATCGGCAGCTACCGCGCCGCCACCGACGTCTCGGGGATCGAAGACCCGCACACGCCGGCGGAAGCGCGCTTTTCAATAAAGTATGTGGTGGCGCACGCGTTGCGCCACGGCAGCGTGCGGCTGGCCGCGTTCGCGCCCGCGCCGCTCGCCGATCCCGCAACGCGCGCGCTGATGTGCCGCATCGAGGTGTCGATCGATCCCGAGCTCGACGCCGCGTTTCCCGGGCAGCGCGCGGCGCGCGTGACGCTCGAGACGCGGGATGGACGCAGCCACGCCCTGCTGCAGCCGGCGCGCAAGGGCGATCCCGAATTGCCGCTCGACGATCGCGAGCTCGAGGCGAAATACCTGGAGCTGGCAGCCCCGGTGATCGGCGACGCGCCGGCGCGCTCGCTGCTCGAGCGCCTCCGGCGGCTCGAGCGGCAACCCGAGGTTACGCTCGTGCCGGCGCCGGCCGCTGTGGCCGCAGCACGAGGACCAGCGGCAGCGTAAGCAGGATCAAGCCGCCGAGCGCGGCGATGGCGCTCTGCACGCCCAGGCGGTCGCCGAGCAGGCCGATGGCAAGGGGCGCCGCGATGCCGCACACCGAGCCCACCGTGTAGAACAGGCCGAAGCCGCGCGACAGCCGCTCGGGCCGCACGTACTCGCCGATGGTCGCGTAGAGCACCGTCGTGGCGCCCTGCAGCACGACGCCGAGCAGCGGCAGCAGCGCGAGCGCGCCGGCGGCAGGCAAGGCGAGCGCGGCGAAGATGCCGAACGCCGTCGCCAGCTCCGTCATGACGATCATGCGCGCGACGCCGAGGCGCTCGGCGAGCATGCCGCAGGCGAGCTTGCCCGCCATGCCGCCGGCCAGCACCAGCGGCACCGCGGCCACCGCCCACCCCGCCGGCAGGCCCTTGGCGATCAGCAGAAAGGCGACGAACGTCAGGAAAGCGCTGCGCGTGCTCGAATCGACCACCTCGATCAGGCACAGCGCGAGGAAGCGCGGGCGGTCGCTGATGCCCCAGTCCATGGCGCCGGGCGTGCGTGCTGCTGCTGCTGCCGGCAATCGAGCGTGCGTCCCTGCGCTCAGAAGATAAAGCACGGCGATCGCCATCGCGCCGGCCGTGACACCGAATCCGACCACCGGCACGTGCCACGAGACGCCCGCCACGAGAAGCAGCGACACCAGGCCGCCAAAGGCGAACTTGCCGACGTCGCCGGCAAAATTGTAGGTGCCGAGCGCAGCACGCCGGCCTTGCACCGGATACGCGCGCGACACCAGCGTCGAGGCGAGCGGATGCTGCACCGCCGAGCCCGTGCCGGCGTAGAACAGCGCCGCCAGGATCGCCCAGAACCCCTGCACGAATCCCAGAGCGACGAACGCCGCGCCGGCGACGAGCGTGCCCAGCGCCAGCAGTTCGCGTTCGCCGAAACGCTCGGCAATGATGGCCGCCGGTATCTGGAACGCCGCCATCGCCGCGCGATGCGCGCCACGGATCACGCCGACCTGCGCCAGCGACAGGCCGAAGGCGCTCGCCAGGAGCGGCAGCAGCACGTAAATGGCGTCCGACAGGCCGTCGTGCAGCGTGTGCACCGCAACGCAGATACCCAGTGTGCGCTTGCCCATTGCGTCACCCGCGCCTATCGAGGCTCCCGCATTTCACCATGTTAGACTGCCGGGCCTGTGGCCACCCAACTTGGAGGAGGAAGGTGGCGAAGCTGCTCGAAGTGAAAAACCTGCAGACCCAGTTCCGGACGTCCGCCGGCGTGGTGCGCGCCGTCGACGGCGTCTCCTATGACATCGAGGAAGGCGAGACCGTCGCCCTGGTCGGCGAGTCGGGCTGCGGCAAGTCGGTCTCGGCGCTCTCCATCATGCGCCTGGTGGACGAGCCCGCCGGGCGCATCGTCGGCGGCGAGATCGTGTTCAAGGGACGCGACCTGCTCAAGCTCAGCGAAGAGGAAATGCGCGACGTGCGCGGCCGTGACATCGCCATGGTGTTCCAGGAGCCGATGACCTCGCTCAACCCGGTGCTGACCATCGGCCGCCAGCTGACCGAAGGCCTTGAAATCCACCTCGGCATGGACCCGGCCGCGGCCAGCGCGCGCGCCGTCGAGCTCCTCGGGCTGGTCGGCATCCCCGATCCGCAACGTCGTCTCAGCCAGTACCCGCACCAGTTCAGCGGCGGCATGCGCCAGCGCATGATGGTCGCCATGGCGCTCGCCTGCAATCCGGCGCTGATCCTCGCCGACGAGCCGACCACCGCGCTCGACGTCACCATCCAGGCGCAGATCCTGGA
>JBDTMD010000203.1:0-4738 GCA_039934435.1 Burkholderiales bacterium | reverse complement strand
ATCTTTCGCGCCTGGCAGGGCGACGCGGCCTTCGCGACCGAGGGCAACTTCAACAACGACGTCGGCCTGCCGCTGACGCTGCTGCGCCTGCGCGACGGCCATCGCGCCGCGGTCGTCGAGCTCGGCATGAACCACCCGGGCGAGATCGCCCGGCTCGCGGCGATCGCCAGGCCGACCATCGCGCTCGTCATCAACGCGCAGCGCGAACATCTGGAGTTCATGGCCGACGTCGACGCCGTCGCGCGCGAGAACGGCGCGGCGATCGCTGCCCTGGGTGTCGACGGCACGGCCGTGTTTCCTGCCGACGACACGCATGCGCCGACCTGGCGCGCGCTGGCCGGCGCGCGCCGCACGCTGACCTTCGGCGAAAGCGACGACGCCGACGTCAGCTGCGATGCGACCTGGTCCGTCGACCGCTGGACGCTGGCGCTTCGCACGCCCGCGGGCAGCGCGACCACGGTGCTGCACATCGCCGGTCGGCACAACGTTCGCAATGCGCTCGCAGCCACGGCGTCGGCGCTCGCCGCGGGCTGTCCCCTGTCCGCCATCGCGCGCGGCCTCGAGTCGTTTCGCCCGGTGCGCGGCCGCTCGGAGATGCGCCGTGTGGTGGTACGTGGCCTCGAGCGCACGCTCGTCGACGACAGCTACAACGCCAATCCCGATTCGGTGCGCGCCGCGATCGACGTGCTCGCCGCCTGCCCCGCGCCCACGGTGCTGGTGCTCGGCGACATGGGTGAGGTGGGCGCGCAGGGGCCGCAGTACCACCGCGAGGTGGGCACCTACGCGCGCGAGCGCGGCATCGGCGCGCTCTACGCGATGGGCGAGGCGAGCCGCGAGGCGGTGGCGGCATTCGGTCAGGGCGCGCGGCATTTCGCCTCCGCCGATCATCTGCGCTCGGCGCTGCCGGTCGCGGCCACCGTCCTGGTCAAGGGCTCGCGCTTCATGCGCATGGAGCGCGTGGTCGCCGCGATCACCGGGGAAGGCAAAGGGGTGCACTGATGCTGCTCGAATTCGCGCAATGGCTGGCCCGCGACGTGCGCCTGTTCAACGTCTTCAACTACATCACGCTGCGCGCGGTGCTCGCCTGCCTGACGGCGCTCGCCATCTCGCTGATCCTCGGGCCGTTCGTGATCCGCAAGCTGACCGCCTACAAAATCGGCCAGTCGGTGCGCGACGACGGCCCGCAGACGCATCTCGCCAAGGCCGGCACGCCGACCATGGGCGGCGCGCTGATTCTGCTTTCCATCGGCATCACGACGCTGCTGTGGGGCGATCTGCAGAACCGCTACCTGTGGGTGGTGCTGCTGGTGACCCTCGGCTTTGGCGCCATCGGCTGGATCGACGACTACCGCAAGGTGGTGCAGCGCAACCCCAAGGGCCTGTCGGCGCGCGCCAAGCTGTTCTGGCAATCGGCCATCGGCCTCGCGGCGGCCGCCTACCTCGCCAGCATCGCCCACGGCAACCCGGCACTGAACGAGCTGATCGTGCCGTTCTTCAAGTTCGTCGCCTATCCGCTCGGCCCGATCGGCTTCATCATCCTCACCTACTTCGTCATCGTCGGCACCTCGAACGCCGTCAACCTGACCGACGGCCTCGACGGCCTCGCCATCATGCCGACGGTGATGATCGGCAGCGCGCTCGGCATCTTCGCCTACGTCGCCGGCCACAGCGTGTTCAGCAAGTATCTCGGCCTGCCCTACATCGCCGGCGCGAGCGAACTGACCGTGTTCTGCGGCGCAATGGCCGGCGCAGGACTCGGTTTTCTCTGGTTCAACGCGTACCCGGCGGAAGTGTTCATGGGCGACGTCGGCGCGCTCGCCCTCGGCGCGGCGCTCGGCACGATCGCGGTGATCGTGCGCCAGGAGATCGTGCTGTTCATCATGGGCGGCGTCTTCGTGGTGGAAACCCTCTCGGTGATGCTGCAGGTGATCTACTTCAAGGCCACGGGCGGGCGGCGCATCTTCCGCATGGCGCCACTGCACCATCACTACGAGCTCGAAGGCTGGAAGGAATCGCAGGTGGTGGTGCGCTTCTGGATCATCACCATGATGCTGGTGCTGTTCGGGCTGTCGACGCTGAAGCTGCGGTGAACATGTCGATGCGCGAGCCGCTCTTCAACCTGCTGCCGCGGCCCGAGCCGATGACGCTCGCGGGCCGGCGCGTGCTGGTGCTCGGGCTCGGCGATACCGGACTATCGGTGGCGCGCTGGGTGGAGCGCGAGGGCGGCCGCGTGCGCGCCGCCGATACGCGCGCCGCGCCGCCGCGCGCCGCCGATTTTCAGGGCGAGTTGCATACGGGCGCATTCAATGTGGCGCTGCTCGAAGGCGTCGACCTGCTGTGCATCAGCCCGGGCCTGTCGCTGCAGGAAGACGTGGTGCGCGCCGCGCTCGCGCGCGGCATGCCGGTGGTCGGCGATGTCGAGCTCTTTGCCTGGTACGTGCGCGCGCACAACGGCACGCGCGTGCTGGCAGTCACCGGCACCAACGGCAAGACCACGGTCACGGCGCTCGCCGGCCGCCTGCTGCGCGCCGCCGACCTCGATGTCGAAGTCGCCGGCAACATCGGGCCGCCCGTGCTGCAGGCCCTCGCCGCGCGTACGCGGGCGCCCGCAGCGTGGGTGCTCGAGCTTTCGAGCTACCAGCTCGAGACCACCTGGTCGCTTGAACCCGAGGCCGCGGTCATGCTGAATGTCAGCGAGGATCACCTCGACCGTTACGCGGGCATCGAGGAGTACGCAGCCGCGAAGGCGCGCATCTTCATGGGACGCGGCGTGCAGATATTGAATCGCGATAACTGGCGTTCGCTCGGCATGGGGCAGGCAAGCCGGCGGCGCGTCACCTTCGGGCTCGATGCGCCGCCTTCGGAAGAAGATTTCGGCGTCGTCGACGGCGTGCTGCAAGAAGGCACGCGCGCACTCCTGCCTGCCGCGCAGCTGCAGATCCACGGTGCGCACAATGTCGCCAACGCGCTCGCCGCCTGCGCCTTGGCGCGCGCGCTCGGCGCGCCGCACGAGGCGCTCGTCGCGGGTCTCGCTGCGTTCCGCGGCCTGCCGCACCGTCTCGAACGCGTCGCCGTGCGCCGTGGCGTGACCTGGTACGACGACTCCAAGGGCACCAATGTCGGCGCGACGCTCGCCGCGCTGCGCGGCCTGGGCCGGGCCGCCGTGCTCATCGCCGGCGGCGACGGCAAAGGGCAGGACTTCGCGCCGCTCGCGCCCGCGGTCGCCGCGCACGCGCGCGCGGTGCTGCTCATCGGCCGCGACGCGCCGTTCATCGAACGCACGCTCGTCGCGAGCGGCGTACCGCTTGAGCGCTGTGCCTCGCTCGAAGAAGCCGTGGCGCGCGCCGCGGCGCTGGCGCGCGACGGCGATGCGGTGCTGCTGTCGCCGGCCTGCGCCAGCTTCGACATGTTTCGCGACTACCGCCAGCGCGGCGAAGTGTTCGCTGCCGCGGTCGCGGCGCTGGAGGAATGACGTGAGCGCGACCTACGTGTTCGCCAAGGACGCCGCCGCGCCCGAGTACGACCGCTCGCTCGCCTGGGCGGCGCTGCTGCTGATGGCAATCGGCATGGTGATGGTGTACTCGGCGTCGATCGCCACCGCCGAAGCGAGCCGCTACACGGGCGCTAACCCGGCTTATTTCCTTATGCGCCACGCCGTGTTTCTCGGCGCCGCGCTCGCCGCCGCGATCGTGGTGTTTCTCCTGCCGGTGCGCTTCTGGCAGAAATGCTCGCCGCTCGCGTTCCTCGCCTGCCTCGCGCTGCTCGGGTTGGTCCTGCTGCCCGGCTTCGGCCGCGAGGTGAACGGCGCGCGCCGCTGGCTCGACCTCGGCGCGATCACGGTGCAACCCTCGGAACTGGTGAAGCTCGCCGCGGTGCTCTACGCCGCCGATTACACGGTGCGCAAGCACGCGGTGCTGAAGAGCTTTCGCCGCGGCCTGCTGCCGATGCTCGGCGTGATGATGTTCGTGTCGTGGCTCCTGCTGCGCGAGCCCGATTTCGGCGCGCTGGTGGTGATCGCCGTGACCGCATTCGGCATCCTGTTCCTCGGCGGTATGAACGGCCGGCACTTCGCGGCGCTAGTGGCAATGCTGGCGATTGGCTTTGCGCTGCTGGTGTTCACCTCCGAGTACCGCATGCAGCGCATTTTCGGCTTCATGGACCCGTGGACCGATCCGTTCGGCCGCGGCTACCAGCTGTCGCACGCGCTGATCGCGTTCGGCCGCGGCGAATGGCTCGGCGTCGGCCTGGGCGCGAGCGTCGAGAAGTTGTTCTACCTGCCCGAGGCGCACACCGACTTCCTGCTGGCGGTGATCGCCGAAGAGCTCGGCTTCGTCGGCGTGGCGGCGGTGATCGCGCTGTTCGCGTGGATCGTGCTGCGCGCCTTCGCCATCGGCCGCCACGCTGCGCTGCGCGAGCGGCATTTCGCCGCGCTCGCGGCTCAGGGCATCGGCATCTGGATCGGCTTTCAGGCGCTCATCAACATGGGCGTCAACATGGGCCTGCTGCCGACCAAGGGGCTGACGCTGCCGCTGATGAGCTTCGGCGGCACCGGCCTGCTCGCCAACAGCGCGGCGCTGGCGCTGCTGCTGCGCATCGATTGGGAAAACCGCCAGCTGGCGCGAGGCCGGCACGCATGAGGACCGCGCTCATCATGGCGGGCGGCACCGGCGGGCACGTGTTTCCGGGCCTGGCGGTCGCCGACGAAATGCGCGCCGCGGGCTGGGACGTAGTGTGGATG
>JBDTMD010000202.1:0-4752 GCA_039934435.1 Burkholderiales bacterium | reverse complement strand
CCGTAGCGCTCTTTGGCCCCACCGACCCGCGCCTTTGGGGGCCGCTGCCGAGAAAGGGCCTCGAGCAGGCTTACGAAAAGGTGATCGCGCTGCAAATCCGGGGCAATGTCGCGCTCGTGCAAGAGCCGTCGCTTCCTTGCGTGCCGTGCCAGGAGGAGGGCTGCGAAAAGCACCGCGAAAGCCGCGCCGATTGCCTGGATCTCATGAGCGCCGCGCGCGTCATCGACGCGGCGCGCGCCGCGCTCAACCGAGGCGGCGCTTCAGCGCGCTCTTGAGCGTCTGCCAGCGCAGGCTCCAGGAGGGCGCCGGTTCGGGCAGAACCAGGCCGCTTTCACCCGCGGGCACCGGCTTGCTGCGACGCAGGTAGTGGCGGTCGAAGCCCGACTGCGTCAGGCCCCACTTCATGAGGAACTGGCGCCGGCCGTCGTTCTTGCGAATGCGGCGCGTGGAGGTCTCTGAGAAGTGGTAGACCAGGCTGTTGCCGACGCCGAGAAAAACGCGGCAACCGGCTTGCCACAGCTTCATCGAGAAATCGTTGTCGCTCCCCATTCCCGGGGAAAATTCGGTGCTGTAGCCGCCGACCTGGTGCCACGCGACGCGCGGAACGAGCGTCGGCGGCCAGGTGGCGCCGAGCCAGTCGGCGCGCGCGAACCCGGGCGCCTCGCGCGCGAAGCGCTCCAGGTCGAACTTGGCCGGGTCGCGGCCGAAGTCGTGGACGACCACGCAGGCGTTGCCGCTCGCGGTGGGCTCGACCATGGTGCCCGAGAGCATGAACAGACCATGGCGCTGGACGCGCTCGAGCGCACGATCGAGTGCCGTGTCCCAGCCCGGCGCCACGACCATGTCGTCATTCAAGTACAGAACATGGTCACCGCGCGCCTTCTCGCCGGCGAGATTGACGGCGTGGCAGATGCCGATGTTGGTGTCGCTCGCCGTGTGTTCGATGCCTTCGGCTTGCAGCCAGTCGCGCGTACCGTCGCTGCCGTCGTTGGCGTGCACGATAAGCTGGTGCTCGCGCGCCGAGTGCCGGCGCAGGCTTGCCACGCACAAGCGAAGGAAGGGCAGGTTGTTCCAGGTTGGGAGAAGGATGGAGAATCTGGGCATGCCTACGCCGGCCCGCGCGGCAATGCACGCGAGGCGCCGAACAGGCCGCCGCCAAGAACCGCCCACAGGTGATTTTCAGTCGTGTCCCTTAACATGTCGTTGAACAAGGCACCCACCGCAAACGCGATGAAGAAACCCTGCGCCAGCGCGGCGTATTCGTCGGGCAGGCGGGCCGCTCGAACTATTGCGGTCGCGAGCAAAGCAACAAGAAGCCCCAGTCCCAAGGGCCCCAGCTGCACCGCAAGGTGCACGTATTCGTTATGCGGGTGATCGCGTTCGCGGTTATGCATGAAAGCGTCGTCGCCCTCGGTGGCTTGGTAAAACGCTTCGCCCCAGCCGCCGGTGCCAGCGCCAAGTAGAGGATGCTTCGTCATCCATTCCGCGGAGCGCTTCCAGAAATGAAAACGCGAGCCGATGGAGGTTTCGCCAGGATGTTTCATTTGGTGGTAATCGCGTGCTTCCTCGGCGGCATCGTTGATGCGCTCATGAAATACCGGGGCCCATTTGTATGCCGCGCCCAGCACCATCCCGAGACCAAGCGCCGCAGTGACTAATCCCTTCACGGACCAGCGGGAATAGGCGAGCCAGAGGAACAATACCGCCATCACGACATAACCCGTTCGCCCCTGAACAGCGAACCAGACATTCGCTGCCGCGAGTGCGGCAATGAGCGCGAATGCCCAGCGACGCCCGCCGCTGCTGCGTAGTGCAAAAACGGCGGTGCCGTAGGCGAGCAGGCTCATGAGGAAGCCGTGAGTGATGGCGTTCTTCAGCAGGACCGCGTTCTGCGGGCTCGAGAATCCGCGCGCATCGACGTAGTGCAGTAGCCCAAGCCAGACCGAATAAGAGAGGACCAGCAGCACAAGCGCGCCCACCAAGAACGCGCTTAGCAGGCGCTCCCGCCAGCGGGCATCCGCGAACAGGAACATGGTGATACCAAAAAGCAGGAGACCTCGATACTTGAGAAGTACGCCCCCAGCTTCCGCGGGCGACGCTATCGACCACGTGATGCCGAGGGCAAGTGCCGCGAACAGCACGCACCCCAGCCAGGCGGTGGGCTCCGCCGCGACCGCGTGCAGCGTAAAAACCCATTGGCCCGAAAGCGCCCAGCACAGGAGGGCAAGCACCGCGAAGGCATTTGTTGCAGCAGTGGAGATTGGCAATGATGCGGCCGCTACCAGCAGGCAGATCCGCGCTGCGTCGAGCATACGCGTCCCGTAGACAGAATGGTGCGGCGTCATTGCGCCATTTGACCCTTAAAGCAAGGGCTTGTGCAATTCAGCCCAATGTGGCCGAGCGGCTACAATCCGCCCATGCCGCACACGCGCAGCCACAGCAGCCGCCAGCTGTACCTGCGACTGCTGTCCCATGTCCGGCCGCACGCGCGGGTGTTCGCGGTGGCGCTCATCGGCATGATCACCGCGGCCGCCACCGAGCCGCTCTTTCCCATGCTGATGAAGCCGCTCCTGGACGGGGGTTTCAAGGCGGAATCCAGCACCAGCAACACGCCCCTGTTCTTCGCGCTGGCCATCGTCGGCATTTTCATCGTGCGCGGCGCGCTGACCTTTATCGGGCATTACAGCATGGCGTGGGTCGCCGACAAGGTGGTGCTCGACCTGCGCGCCGGGATGTTCAGAAGGCTATTGCGCATGCCGACGCGCGCGTTCGACGACGAGACGGCCGGCGGCCTGCTGTCGCGTGTCGCCTACGACGTCGCCAATGTCAGTGCAGCCGCCACGACCGCGCTCACGGTACTGGTGCGCGACAGCGTCGTCATCATCGGCCTGTTGGCGTGGTTGTTGTACCTCAACTGGAAGCTGACGCTGATCGCGCTGGTGATCGTGCCCTTGGTCGCGACTTTCGTGCGCGTATTGTCGCTGCGCCTGCGCAACATGGCGCGCTCCGCGCAGCGCGCCATGGGCGACGTGGTGCATGTGCTCGAGGAGACCATCGAATGCCACCGCGTGGTCAAGGTGTTCGGGGGGCAGGACTACGAGGCAAACCGTTTCGCGCGCGCGATCGGGCAACTGCGCGGCTTCAATATGCGCCAGAAGGTGCCCGAGGCTCTGATCACGCCGGTGACGCATCTGCTTGCCGCCTCGGCAATGGCCGTGATCGTATACGTGGCGCTGCAGGAATCGCTCGCGGCGCACGCCACGGTGGGCGAATTCGCGTCGTTCTTCACGGCGATGCTGATGCTTTTTGCGCCGATCAAGCAGTTGACCCAGGTGAACTCCGCCTTGCAGCGCGGACTGGCGGCGGCGGAGAGCGTGTTCGGCATGATCGACTCGCCGCAGGAAGATGATCGCGGCACGGTAGCGTTGATGCGCGCGCGGGGCGACATTGCCTACGAGGGCGTGAGCTTCACCTATGAGACGCGCACCGAAGCGGCGCTGCGCGACGTCAACCTTCGCGTAGGCCCGGGCGAGACGCTGGCTTTGGTCGGCACCTCGGGTAGCGGCAAAACCACACTGGTGAACCTCCTGCCGCGTTTTTACGCACCTTCCAGCGGGCGCATTACGCTCGACGGCCAGGACATTCAGACGCTGACTCTGGAGAGTCTGCGCGGCAACATCGCTCTCGTATCGCAGGACGTCGTCCTTTTCAACGACAGCATTTACGCCAATATCGCTTATGGCCGGCTCGCGGGAACAAGCGAGAGCGAGGTGATGGCGGCGGCCGAGGCCGCGCATGCCCTGGATTTCATCCACCAGACGCCCGAGGGCCTCAACACGCTGATCGGCGAGAACGGGTTGCGCCTCTCGGGCGGGCAGCGCCAGCGCCTGGCGATCGCGCGTGCTCTCCTCAAGAATGCCCCCGTGCTGATCCTGGACGAGGCCACTTCCGCGCTCGACTCCGAATCCGAGCGGCAGGTGCAGGCGGCGCTCGATGCCCTGATGCGGGGCCGCACGACCATCGTCATTGCGCACCGCCTGTCCACGGTCGAGCGTGCCGACCGCATCGCCGTGCTCGAGCACGGGCGCGTGGTGGATGTCGGGCGGCACGCTGAGCTTCTTGCCCGCGGCGGCACGTATGCGCGGCTCTACCGCATGCAGTTCACCGACGAACCGCTCGCCGCGACGGCATAATCGCGCCATGCTTCTCGTCACCGGCGGCGCGGGCTTCATCGGCTCCAACCTCGTCCTGTCGACGACCGCGGCCACGGGCGAGCCGATCGTCAATCTCGACAAGCTCACCTACGCCGGCAATGCCGCCAATCACGACGTGCTGCGCGGCGACGGGCGGCACGTCTTCGTCAAGGGCGATATCTGCGACCGCGCGCTGGTGCGCGAACTGCTCGAGCGCCACCGCCCGCGCGCCGTCCTGCATCTCGCCGCCGAAAGCCACGTCGACCGCTCGATTGAAGGGCCGGTGGAGTTCGTGCAGACGAATGTCGTCGGGACATTTGCGCTGCTCGAAGAGGCGCGCGCGTATTGGCTGTCGCTTGCTGCGCCAGAGCGCGCCGCGTTCCGATTTCTCCATGTTTCGACGGACGAGGTCTACGGCTCGCTTGGTCCGGACGATCCCGCGTTCAGTGAAGCCACGCCCTATGCGCCGAATAGCCCCTACAGCGCGTCGAAAGCGGCCTCCGACCACCTGGTGCGCGCCTACTGGCACACCTACGGACTGCCGACACTCACCACCAAC
>JBDTMD010000201.1:0-4753 GCA_039934435.1 Burkholderiales bacterium | reverse complement strand
CATCATGACCGACGCCGACGTCGACGGCTCGCACATCCGCACGCTGCTGCTGACCTTCTTCTACCGGCAGATGCCGGAGCTGGTGGAGCGGGGGCACATCTACATCGCGCAGCCGCCGCTCTACAAGTCCAAGCTCGGCAAGGAGGAGCGCTACCTCAAGGACGAGCACGAGCTGAACGAATTCATGCTGCGCCAGGCGCTGGTCGACGCGTCGCTGGTTCCGGCGGCGCAGCGCGATGCGATCCGCGGCGAGGGGCTGGCCGAGCTGGCCAAGTCGTACCTGCTCGCGGAGGCGGTGATCGAGCGCGTATCGCGCTGGATCGATCGCGACGCCTTGCAGGCGCTGCTGCGCGGTGCGCAGCTGGACCTGTCGCGACGCGACCTGGCCGAGGCTTCAGTGGAGGCGCTGGCGGCGGCGATGCCGCGCAACGGCGTTCACGTGCGCGCGCATTTCGATCCGAAGACCGAACGCCATCAGGTGCGCATCGAGCGCACGCGGCACGGCAACGTGCGCCTGACGGCGATCGATGCCGAGTTTGTGCACTCGGGAGACTATGCGCAGATCCGGTCGTCCGCCGAACTGCTGCGCGGGCTGATCGGCGCGGGCGCCTACGTCCAGCGCGGCGAGCGCAAGCAGCCGGTCAAGGATTTCGCCGAGGCCATGCACTGGCTGCTCGCCGAAGTGCAGAAGTCCATGGTGCTGCAGCGCTACAAGGGACTGGGCGAAATGAACCCGACGCAGCTGTGGGATACGACCATGGATCCGGCAACGCGGCGCCTGCTCAGGGTGCAGATCGAGGACGGCATCGCCGCCGACGAGATCTTCACCAAGTTGATGGGCGACGAGGTCGAGCCGCGCCGCGCGTTTATCGAGTCGAACGCACTCGGCGTGCGGAACCTCGACGTGTAGGCTTGGCCGGCGCCTTGGGCGCCGGCTTCTTAACCAGCGGCTTGACTTCGGCCAGGGGCGCCGCGGCCTTCGGCTTGGCCCCGGGCTTGGGCGCGCGCGCCTGGAATTCGAAGCCGATCTTCCCGCCCGGCGTCTTCACCAGGAAGGCCTTGAACGGCCGGCCTTTCTTCGAGATGAAGCGCGCCAGCAGATCGGTGCGCCCGGTCGCAAGGAGCTTTTGCATCTGCGCGCTCTCGACCGGCTGCTGCAGGATGATCTTGCCGGTGCGGAAATCGCAGGCGCGCTCGGAGCCCACCGCCTTCTCGCAGACATAGGCCACGCCGTGCTCGAACACGCGCGCGCCGCATTTCGGGCAGGCACCGAGACTTTCCTGCGCGGAAAAATCTGGCGCGGGCTCGCCTTCCCCTGACGCGCTGCCCTGGCCGAAGTCGAATTCCGGTCGAAACTCGTCGTTCAGCTTGAGCCCGGCGCTGAACGGCTTGCCCATGCGGCTGCGAAAGCCGGTCAGCGGGCCGATATAGCGCTTGGTGATGAGCTCGGCGACTTCCTCGGGCGACCACTCCCGGCCCGAGGTGACCTTCCAAATCGAAAAATCGCATTTCTGGCACTGGAACTTGCGGTAGTTCTCCTGCACCGTGCCGCCGCATTTCGGGCAGGGCGTCGCTACCGTGGCGAAGGCGGTATCCGGAATGTCGCCGTGCTTGATGCGCTCGACCAGGTCGCGTGTCACCTGCTCGATGTGTTCCATGAACTCTTCGCGCTTCAACTTGCCGTGCTCCATCTGCTTGAGCTTGAACTCCCAGTCTCCGGTCAGCTCGGGCGAAGTGATTTCCGTGACCCCGAAATGCTTGAGCGCGAACATCAGCGAGAATGCTTTCGGCGTTGGCACCAGCTCGCGCCCGCTGCGGTGGATGTACTCCTCGCGAATCAGGCCTTCGATGATCGCGGCGCGCGTCGCCGGCGTGCCCAGGCCCTTGGCTTCCATCGCGGCGCGCAATTCGTCATCCTCGACCAGCTTACCGGCGCCCTCCATGGCGGACAGCAGCGTCGCCTCGCTGAAGCGGGCCGGCGGCTTGGTCTGCAGGGCGTGAGCGACGACTTCCAGCGTTGCTACCTTCTCGCCCTCGGCGACCGACGGCAGATTCGCGCTTTCATCCTGCGCCGTACGCCCGTATACCGTCAACCAGCCCGGGCTGACCAATACTTTGCCCTCGGTGCGGAAGCGATGCTCCTCGACCACGGTTATCCGCGTGGTCTGCAGAAATTCCGCCGAAGGATGGAAAACCGCAAGAAAGCGCCGCACCACCAGGTCGTAGAGCTTGCGCTCGGCGTCGTTCAGGTTCTTTGGCGCCTGCAAGGTCGGGATGATGGCGAAGTGATCGGAGATCTTGCTGTTGTCGAAGATGCGGCGGTTGGGCTTGACCCAGCCGTTCTTCAGCACCGACTTGGCGAATGGCGCGTAGTCGCGATCTTCGCTGAGCATGTCCATCGCCTTGCGCACCGTGGGGATGTAATCCTCAGGCAGGGCGCGCGAGTCCGTGCGCGGATAGGTAAGGACCTTGTGGCGCTCGTACAGCGACTGCGCGAGGGACAAGGTGCCCCGCGCGGAGAACCCGAAGCGGCCGTTCGCTTCCCGCTGCAGGCTGGTCAGGTCGAACAGCAGCGGCGAAGCCTGCGTGGTCGGCTTGGTCTCCTCGGTGACGTTGCCGGGCTTGCCGCGGCAGGCGGCGACGATCGCGTCGGCGGCGCTTGGCTGCCAGAGGCGCTCAGCCTTGCGCTCGCTGTCCTCGTCCTTCTTGAACTCCGGGTCGAACCAGCGGCCGGCGTACTCGCCCCCCTTGGCGCCGAAGCGCGCATGCACTTCCCAGTAGTCGCGCGACCTGAACTCGCGGATGCGCTCCTCGCGCTCGACCAGGATGGTCAGCGTCGGCGTCTGCACACGGCCGACGGTGGTCAGGTAGAAGCCGCCTTCCTTGGAGTTGAACGCGGTCATGGCACGCGTGCCGTTGATGCCGACCAGCCAGTCGGCTTCCGAGCGGCTCTTGGCGGCATCGGCAAGCGGCAGCAACTCCTTGTCGGCCCGCAATCCCTCGAAGCCGTCGCGAATCGACGCGGGCGTCATGGACTGCAGCCATAACCGCTGGATCGGCTTCTTGGCACGCGCATGCTGCACGATGTAGCGGAAGATCAATTCACCTTCTCGCCCCGCGTCGCAGGCATTGATCAAGCCGTCGACGTCCTTGCGCTTGAGCAGCCGCAGCAGAAGATTGAGGCGATCGGCGCCGCGCTCGATCGGCGCCAGCTCGAAGCGCGGCGGGATGACCGGCAAATTGGCGAACGACCACTTGCCGCGCTTGACGTCGAATTCCTCAGGCACCGCCAGCTCGAGCAGGTGGCCGACGGCCGAGGACAACACGTAGTCGTCGCTCTCGAAATAGTCGCCTTTGCGCGCGAAGGCACCCAGCGCGCGCGCGATGTCCGCGGCGACGGAGGGCTTCTCGGCGATGATCAGTTTTTTGCTCATGCGGCGCGAAAGGCCGCAGAGGATACCCGCAAAGCTCGCGCTATTTCAACCGCACCGCATCTTTTCACGCGCGCGCAGGCACGCGCGCGCGGCCGCGGGCCTCAGCTGGGCAGCCGATTGCCGTGCACCGACAGCAGCTCCTCGGCCACCAGGTGGCTGGCGGGCGCCTTCTGGTTCCACAGCACCATGAGCACGATCAGCTTGATCTGCTCCAGCGACAAGCTGTCGCCCGCGGTCGCCAGGGCGCGCTCGATAATGTGCTCGCGAGTCGCCGGCGAGAGAATTCCGGAGCGCTCGAGGAACAGCAGAAAGCCGCGGCAATCGGCGTCGAGCTTGGCCAGTTCCTTCGGCGCAAAGGCGCGAAACGAGCGGCTGTTTTCGGGCAGCGGCGCGAGAGAGCGCTGCGGCGCGCGCACGACACCAGCCAGCCAGGCGAGCGCGGCGCTGATATCGGTGTCGTCGAAGCCCGCCGCCGAAAGCTTGCGCGCCACTCGCTCGGGGTCGTGCGATACATCGGCCTGCCGGCAGTTCTCAAAGACGTAAACGAGGATGTCGAACATGTTTTTATTCTCCTGGTTGACCCTCAGTTAAGCCGCTGGTACATGCCGCCCGGCAGCGCGGCGACGCTCCCACCCAGCTCCAGGCGCAGCAGATCGGCGCTTACCCGTTCCGCCGTCAGCCCGGAGCGCGCGCAAAGCGAATCGACATCCACCGGATCGAATCCCATGTGCGCCAGCAGCGGGTCCTCGGGCGCCGGCGGAGGGGCCGCGGCGCTCGTACTGGCAAACCCGGTGCGCCGGAACGAGGTCAGTTCGGCAAGGACATCGTCGGCCGACTCGACCAGCTTGGCCCCCTGCTTGATGAGCGCATGGCAGCCCTTTGAAAGCGGCGAATGGATGGATCCCGGGATCGCGAACACTTCCCGGCCCTGCTCGGCCGCCGCGCGCGCTGTAATGAGCGAACCGGACGCGAGCGCCGCCTCAACCACCAGACAGCCTTGCGCCAGCCCGCTGATCAGGCGGTTGCGGCGCGGAAAATTATGCGCTGCGCCCGGGGTGCCAAGCGGGAATTCCGACAGCAGCAACCCCTTTTCGGCGATGCGCGAAGCGAGAGCGACGTTCTGCCGAGGATAGATCAAATCCACTCCTGTGCCCAGAACCGCGATGGTCGAGCCTTCGCCAGCGAGGCCGCCGGCATGCGCCGCAGCGTCGATGCCCATCGCTAATCCCGAGACGATGGTCAGCCCGGCGGTGCTGAACGCGCGGGAGAACTGTTCGGCGTTGCGTATCCCCTGCGCCGTCGCATTGCGACTGCCGACG
>JBDTMD010000200.1:0-4762 GCA_039934435.1 Burkholderiales bacterium | reverse complement strand
AGCACAACGACCTCGACCAGGTCGGCTATACCGCGCGCCACCACACCTTCTTCGAGATGCTGGGCAACTGGTCGTTCGGTGACTACTTCAAGGCCGACGCGATCGCCTGGGCCTGGGAGCTGCTGACCGGCGTCTGGGGCCTGCCGCCGGAGCGGTTGCTGGTGACCGTCTACCACACCGATGACGAGGCGTACGCGCTGTGGCGTGACGTCATCGGCTTGCCCGACGAGCGCATCGTCCGCATCGGCGACAACAAGGGCGCGCCGTTCGCCAGCGACAACTTCTGGCAGATGGCCGACACCGGCCCCTGCGGGCCGTGCAGCGAGATCTTCTACGACCACGGCCCGGCCGTGGCCGGCGGCCCGCCGGGATCGCCGGACGCCGACGGCGATCGCTACATCGAGATCTGGAACCTGGTTTTCATGCAGTTCAATCGCGACGAACAGGGCGTGATGAATCCGTTGCCGAAGCCGTCAGTGGACACGGGCATGGGCCTGGAGCGCATCGCGGCGGTGCTGCAGGGCAAGCACTCCAATTACGAGATCGACCTGTTCCAGGACCTGATCAAGGCGGCGGCGCGCGAAACGGGCCAGCAGCGGCTGAAGAACCCGTCGCTCAACGTGATTGCCGACCACATTCGCGCCTGCGCTTTTCTCGTCGTCGACGGCGTCATTCCCGGCAACGAGGGCCGCGGCTACGTGCTGCGGCGCATTGTCAGACGCGCGATCCGCCACGGCTACAAGCTCGGCCAGAAGAAGCCTTTCTTTCATCGCCTGG
The DNA here is from genome assembly GCA_039934435.1 of Burkholderiales bacterium. Taxonomy (GTDB): domain Bacteria; phylum Pseudomonadota; class Gammaproteobacteria; order Burkholderiales; family SG8-39; genus JAABQT01. The sequence continues at coordinate 3,985 of JBDTMD010000200.1, read as the reverse complement.
TCGCCGACCTGGACAAGGCGATGGGCGATGCCTACCCCGAGCTGCGCAAGGACAAGGCGCGCGTCACGGCCGTGCTGAAGCAGGAAGAGGAGCGCTTCGCCGAGACGCTGGAAAACGGCATGGGCGTCCTGGAATCGGCGCTCGCCTCGGGCGAGAAGAAGCTGCTGGATGGCGAGACCGCGTTCCGGCTGTACGACACCTTCGGCTTTCCGGTCGACCTGACCGCGGACATCTGCCGCGAGCGCGGCGTGATGCTCGACATGGCGGGATTCGAGGCGGCCATGGCGGAGCAGCGCGAGCGCGCGCGCGCGGCGAGCAAGTTCGCCGTCGCGGCGGGCCTGGAATATGCCGGCAGCAAGACCGAGTTCCGCGGCTACGACACGCTTACGTCACCGGCCAAGGTGGTGGCGCTGTATTGCGAGGGCAGGCAGGCCGACACCTTGAAGAGCGGCGAGGAGGGCACGGTGGTGCTCGACCAGACGCCGTTCTACGCCGAGTCGGGTGGCCAGGTCGGCGATCGCGGCGCGCTGGTGGCGGCCTCCGGAACGTTCGAGGTCGCGGACACGCAGAAGCTCCAGGCCGAGGTGTTCGGCCATCAGGGCACGCTCAAGACCGGCACGCTGAGGGTGGGCGACGTGCTCGAGGCGCGCGTGGACGTCGGGCTGCGCGGCCGCACCATGCGCAACCACTCGGTGACGCACCTCATGCACAAGGCGCTGCGCGAGGTGCTCGGCCCGCACGTGCAGCAGAAAGGCTCGCTGGTCGACGCCGACAAGACGCGCTTCGATTTCGCGCACGACAAGTCGATGAGCGAGGACGAGATCCGGCGCATCGAGGGCCTGGTCAACGCCGAGATCCTGCAGAACACGCCGACGCGCGCGCAGATCATGCCGATCGAGGACGCGAAGCGCTCGGGCGCGGTGATGCTGTTCGGCGAAAAGTACGGCGACGAAGTGCGCGTGCTCGATATCGGCAGCTCGCGCGAATTCTGCGGCGGCACGCACGTCGCGCGCAGCGGCGACATCGGCCTGTTCAAGGTGATCGAGCAATCGGCGGTGGCGGCCGGCGTGCGCCGCGTCGAGGCGAAGACCGGCGAGGGCGCGCTCGCCTGGGTGCAGGCGCAGGAGGCGAAGCTCAAGCAGGCCGCCGCCGCGCTCAGGGCGCCGGTGGACGACGTCGAATCGAAAATCGCGCAGGTGCTCGACAACGTGAAGTCGCTGGAGCGCGAGCTGGCGAAGCTGAAATCAAGGCTGGCCTCGGGCCAGGGCACCGACCTCGCGAGCCAGGCGGTTCAGGTCAAGAACGCGATGGTGGTGGCGGCGACGCTCGATGGCGCCGACGCAAAGACGCTGCGCGAGGCCGTGGATCGCCTGAAGGATCAGCTGAAGAGCGCGGCCATCGTGCTTGGCGCCGTCGCCGACGGCAAGGTATCGCTGATCGCCGGCGTCACTGCCGATCTCACCGGCAAGGTGAAGGCGGGCGAGCTCGTCAACTTCGTCGCGCAGCAGGTCGGCGGCAAGGGCGGCGGCCGGCCCGACATGGCGCAGGCCGGCGGCACCGAGGGCGCGAAGCTGCCGGCGGCCCTCGAGTCGGTCAGAGCCTGGGTTGAGCAGCGCCTATAGATTCCGTCCCGGCGCCGGCCGGCCGTGACTCCGATCGGCGCCATCGAGGCAAGCGCATGGGGCGTCGCCATGCGCGAGCCGGGCTGGCTGCCCACGGCGATACTGACGGTTCATCTCGTCGGCGTCGCGGCCCTTGCGAGCTCGATTGCAATCGTTGATACCCGATTGCTGGGGTTTTGGCGCCGCACGTCGGTGCGCCGCCTCGCCGCGTGCCTCCTCCCAGTGACGGCGGTGAGCTTTCTGCTCATTGTGCCAAGTGGCTTATTGATGTTTGTCGCGCATGCGAGCGAGCTGATCGACAGCGGCGTGTTCGCGCTCAAAATGGGGTTGATATTCGCTGCGGGGGTGAACGCCGCGGTATTTCACGCCGGTGCGTTCCGCGGTGCCGCGGCGTGGGATGTGGCGCGCAGGCCGCCTCGCGCAGCGCAACTGGCCGCGGCATTCTCGCTCGCGTTGTGGTCCGCGGTGATTACCTGCGGCGTGCTGCTCCCGGTCCCTTGAAACAAGAACGCGCCACGAACGGAGGAACGCGCTTGCCTAGAATCCGATCCTGCGCTTCGCGCCGCGCGCGTCCTGCACGTCGTCGGGACTGAGCTCGGCGCGGCCGTCGACCTTGGCATTGCCGAACGCGGCGAGCACGGCGCGCCGCATCTCGCGCGGCGACAGCGCCGCCAGCCGCTCGACCACCGCGGCGCAGGGTGCCCCGGGAAAGTGCCGGCCCCAGTCGTGCGCGCCGCGGATCTCGCGGTAGATGGCGAGCGCGATGCGCGCCGCGCCTTCGGCGTCGGGCGCATCGATCTCGTACACATGCATGCGGTTGAGGATCGGCTCCGGGATGCGCGATGCGTCGTTGGCGGTGGCGAACCAGACCGCGCCCGAGGCGTCGATCGGGATTTCCGCGAACTCGTCGACGAAGCGCATGGCGGTATCGATCTCGAGCAGGCCGTAGAGCGCACCGAGCGGGTCGTACTGGCCGTCGGCGCTGGTCTTGTCGAGTTCGTCCACCACCATCACCGGATTGGCGTACTCGCCGTTCAGGAAGGTCTCGAACACCTTGCCGGGCTTGGCGTTCTTCCACTGCGAGGAGGCGCCGCCGAGGATCCAGCCGGCGGTGAGCGTGCTCATCGGCACGAATCCGAAGCCGGTGCCAAGGAGCTGTGCGATGCGCCGCGCGAAGTGCGTCTTGCCGATGCCCGGCGCGCCGAGCAGCAGCATCGGCGGCAGCTCGACCGCGTCCTCGGAGTCGATGCACAGCGCGAGCTGCTTGCGGATGTCCTCGAGCACGCCGCCGAAATTGGGCAGCTCGTCGAACAGCTCGTCCATCGGCGGCATCGCCGAGGGCTTGACGGTGAAGCGCTGCCCGCCGACGCGCAGCATCTTGTCGTAGAGCGCGCGCAGCGCCTCGTTGGCGCTGGCGGGCAGCGCGTGCAGCGCCTTTTCGACGGCGGGCACGTCGTAGACATCCTTGAAGCCCGCAATCGGAATAGCCATGCTTGCCGACATTCGTGCCTCCTTGCTGCTGTTCTTTTCGCCGGTACCGCTACCCGAGCGAAAACGCTAGCAGACGCTTGATATATAAGCAACTAGCGCGCCAGATTCTTGGCAGTCGATCGACCTGAGTGCTAGATTGCCGCCATGTCTTCGTTCAGGGCCGAGCTGACCGCGGAAGTTTTTAACGCTCGCAGCCGCGGCCACCTGCCGGGCCTGCTCGGCTTGCAGATCCTGACGATGGCGGCCGAGGGCGTGACGAGCCGACTCGAGGTGCGCACGGACCACATGGCGCCGAACGGCTTCCTGCACGCCGCCACGGTCATCGCGCTCGCCGACACCTCGTGTGGTTACGGCTGCGTGGCGCAGCTGCCGCAGGGGGCGAGCGGCTTCACCACGCTCGAGCTGAAGGCCAATTTTCTCGGCACGACGCGCGACGGCGCGCTCCTGTGCCGGGCGCGGCCGGTGCACTTGGGGCGCACCACGCAGGTCTGGGATGCGGAGGTTGTCGTAGAAGGCGCAGAGAACAAGATCGCCCTGTTCCGGTGTACGCAGATGGTCCTGTGGCCCAAGTAGACAATTTTCGTCACCCATGCTTCAATCCGGGCCCATGACCCGCTGGTTCTTTGGCTACTTTTTCGCCTTTCCGCGCCCTCTGGCGGAGGAGATCGGCTAGCCGCGCAACCCGCGCACCCGAGAAACCGCCAGAGCAGAGATGCCTGGCGGTTTTTTTTTGAATTCGCAATCTGGTTAGGGACCCACCATGACCGCACCCCTCGACTCCTTCCTTGGCTCCGTGCCCGCGGACAAGACCTCGCTCACCGACGACGAGCGCATCGAGAACATCGTTCCGCTGCCGCCGCCGGAGCACCTGA
>JBDTMD010000199.1:0-4781 GCA_039934435.1 Burkholderiales bacterium | reverse complement strand
GAGGCGCTGGGGCGCCTCGAAGTGGCGAGCGTCAAGCTGCCGGTGGGCCTGCTGATCTGGGTGATGATCATCCCGATGCTGTTGCGCATCGACTTCGGCGCAATGGGGGCGGTGCGTAGGCACTGGCGCGGCATCGGCGTGACGCTCGCCGTCAACTGGCTGGTGAAGCCGTTCTCCATGGCGCTGCTCGGCTGGCTCTTCCTGCGCCACGTGTTCGCACCGTACCTGCCGGCAGCGCAGATCGACAGTTACGTTGCGGGCCTGATCCTGCTCGCTGCCGCGCCGTGCACGGCGATGGTTTTCGTCTGGAGCCGGCTGACGCACGGCGATCCGAATTTCACGCTGAGTCAGGTGGCGCTGAACGACGCCATCATGATCGTGGCTTTCGCGCCCATCGTTGCATTGCTCCTGGGGCTTTCGGCGATCATCGTGCCCTGGGACACGCTGTTCATCTCCGTCCTGCTCTACATCGTCGCACCTGTGACGATCGCGCAGCTGTGGCGCGCAGCCCTGCTGCGGGGCGGCGAAGCGCGCCTGCAGGCGGCGCTCGCGCGCCTGCAACCATTCTCGACGCTGGCGCTGCTCGCCACCATCGTGCTGCTGTTTGCGTTCCAGGGCCGGCAGATCCTCGCGCAACCGCTCATCATCGCCATGCTGGCGGTGCCGATCGTGATCCAGGTGTACTTCAACTCGGCGCTCGCCTACTGGCTGAACCGGCGCCTGCGGGTCGCGCACAGCGTCGCCGGCCCGTCGGCGCTGATCGGTGCGAGCAATTTCTTCGAGCTGGCAGTCGCGGCAGCGATCACGCTGTTCGGCTTTGATTCAGGCGCCGCGCTCGCGACCGTGGTGGGCGTGCTGGTCGAGGTGCCGGTGATGCTCTCCGTGGTCGCCATCGTCAACCGGTCGCGGCGCTGGTACGAGGCTGCGGCGGCGTGAACCGCGCGACGCTCAAGTCAGCGCCTTGCGGTTGTCACGATTCCGCAACATTCCGCACCTAGACTGCGCGGGCGTGATGCATTCCTACACCACCACCGCAAGGGGATTTCTTCTAATGCGTCTCAAAGTTTGCAGCGCAATTGCAGCCGTCGCGGCCGCGACCGCGATGGCAGCCCCGGTTTTTGCCATCGATATCACCGGCGCCGGCGCCACGTTTCCGTACCCGATCTACGCCAAATGGGCGGACGCGTATCGCAAAGCCACGGGCGTCGGCGTCAACTACCAGTCGATCGGCTCCGGCGGTGGCATCAAGCAGATCACCGCCAAGACGGTGCAGTTCGGCGCCTCGGACAAGCCGCTGGACGCGGCCGACCTGCAAAAGTACGGCCTGATGCAGTTCCCGGCGATCATCGGCGGCGTCGTGCCGGTCTACAACGTCAAGCGGATCGGCGACGGCCAGATCATCCTGTCCGGCGCGATGCTGGCGGACATCTACCTCGGCAAGATCAACAAGTGGAACGATGCGGCGATCGCCGCGAGCAATTCGGGCGTGCGGCTTCCCGACCAGGCGATTACGGTCGTGCACCGCTCCGACGGCTCGGGCACGACGTTCCTGTTCGCGAACTATCTGTCCAAGGTGAGCGATGAGTGGAAGAGCAAGATCGGCGAAGGCACGTCGCTGAGCTGGCCGACGGGCGTCGGCGGCAAAGGCAACGAGGGCGTGGCCAACTACGTCAGCCGCATCGACGGCGCGATCGGTTACGTCGAGTATGCCTATGCCAAGCAGAACAAGCTGGCCACCACAAAGCTGGTGAATCGCGACGGCACTGCCGCGTCGCCGAACGATGATTCGTTCAAGGCGGCTGCCGCCGGCGCCGATTGGGGCGGCACACCCCGGATGGCGGTGCTGCTGACCAATCAGCCGGGCAAGCTCGCCTGGCCGATCACCGGAGCCTCGTTCATCCTGATCCATACCCGCCCGCAGGCGCCCGAGCGCGCCCGGGAAGTGCTCAAGTTCTTCGATTGGGCTTACGCCAGCGGCGCTCGCATGGCGTCCGAGCTCGACTACGTGCCGATGCCGGAGTCGGTGCTCGCGCTCAACATCGTCGCGCGGGTCATGTTCAGGAAGTCAGCCTAGGATATCCCCCGATGCACGCCCAATCTCCCGGCCAGCGGCACGCGGCGCGGCAACAGTCGAAGATCGAGGTGCGCGGCCTGCAGTTCTATTACGGCGGCTTCCACGCGCTGAAGAACATCACCCTGGACGTCGCGGAACGCAAGGTCACCGCCTTCATCGGCCCCTCGGGCTGCGGCAAGTCGACGCTGCTGCGCACCTTCAACAAGATGTACGCCCTGTATCCCGAGCAGCGCGCCGAGGGCCAGATCCTGATGGACGGCGAGAATCTGATCGATTCCAAGCAGGACGTGTCGCTGATCCGGGCGCGCATCGGCATGGTGTTCCAGCGGCCGACGCCGTTTCCGATGTCGATCACCAACAACATCGCCTTCGGCGTGCGCCTGTTCGAGAACCTGATGAAGCGCGACATGGACGAGCGCGTGGAATGGGCGCTGACGCGCGCCGCGCTGTGGGACGAGGTCAAGGACAAGCCGCACCAGAACGGCAACAGCCTGTCGGGCGGCCAGCAGCAGCGCCTGTGCATCGCGCGCTGCATCGCCATCAAGCCGGAAGTGCTGCTCCTGGACGAGCCCTGCTCGGCGCTCGACCCGATCTCCACCGCCAAGGTGGAGGAGCTGATCCACGAATTGAAGTCCGACTACACGGTGGTCATCGTCACCCACAACATGCAGCAGGCGGCGCGCGTCTCCGACTACACCGCCTACATGTACCTGGGCGAGCTGATCGCGTTCGGCGTCACTGACGAAATTTTCATCAAGCCGAAGCGCAAGCAGACCGAGGACTACATCACCGGGCGCTTCGGCTAGGGGACGCCCCGGCGCCGCGCCGGGCAAAACGGGTAGAATCCCGCCTTTCAGCGGACGGTAACGGGATGCGCGCTCGGCTCGTCGCCGGCAACTGGAAAATGCAGGGCAGTCTGGCGGCCAATCGGGCGCTGCTGGAAGCGATCGTCGCCGGCGTCGAAGGCGTGGAATGCGCAGTTTGCGTGCCGTTTCCCTATCTCGCGCAAGCGCGTGAGCGGTTGCAGGGAACGCGCATCGCGCTGGCGGCTCAAACCGTGAGCGAGCACGCGTCGGGGGCGTTCACCGGCGAGGTATCCGGGGCAATGCTGGCGGAATTCGGCTGCCGCTATGTGCTGGTGGGTCACTCGGAGCGCCGGCAGCTGTACGGTGAAACCGATGCGGTGGTAATGGCCAAATTCGCCGCGGCGCGCGCCGCGGGTTTGACGCCCATACTGTGCGTCGGCGAATCGCTCGCCGAGCGCGATGGCGGGCACACTGAACAGGTAGTGGCACGGCAGCTGGAGGCGGTGCTGGGCAAGTGCGATTTCGCGGACGCGGTACTGGCCTATGAGCCGGTTTGGGCGATCGGCACCGGGCGCACGGCGAGCCCGGCGCAGGCCCAGGAGGTGCACGGATTGCTCAGAAAGCGGCTGCCCGAGGGCACGCGCATCCTGTACGGCGGCAGCGTGAAACCGGACAACGCCGCGGCAATCTTTGCCATGCCCGATGTGGACGGCGGATTGATCGGCGGGGCATCGCTGAATGCGCAGGATTTCATCGCCATCTGCAAGGTGGCGCAACGGAAAGGTTGAAGACATGACACAGTGGATTACCTTCATCGTCGTGGCGCACGTGCTGATTGCGCTGAGCATCATCGGCCTGGTGCTGCTCCAGCACGGCAAGGGCGCGGACATGGGCTCGGGATTTGGCGGCGGCGCCTCCTCGAGCCTGTTCGGCGCTACTGGGTCGGCGAACTTCCTGTCGCGCGCCACCGCGGTGCTGGCGACGATCTTCTTCCTCACCAGCCTCGGGCTCGCCTATCTGGCGAGCGAAAAGCCCAGGGCGGCGGCCAGCACGGTGATGGAAACCGTAAAACCGCCGCCGGCGGCACCCTCGGTGAGCGACATTCCCAAGCCGCGGGCATTGCCGCCCGCGGGAGGTGACGCCGGGTCGCCGGCGCGCGGCGTACCGAAATGATTTTTAGAGGATAATTCCGCAGGACGGACAGGCCCACGTGGTGAAATTGGTAGACACGCTAGCTTGAGGGGCTAGTGGCCTAATAAGCCGTAGCAGTTCGAGTCTGCTCGTGGGCACCAACCTTATGCTGGCTGAGTACTATCCAATCCTGCTGTTCATCCTCGTCGGCCTGGCGGTCGGCGTGGCGCCGTTGGTACTCGGCCGGCTGCTCGGGCCCAACCGCCCCGACCCCGACAAGCTCTCGCCCTACGAATGCGGCTTCGAGGCCTTCGAGGACGCGCGCATGAAGTTCGACGTGCGCTACTACCTGGTGGCGATCCTGTTCATCCTGTTCGACCTGGAGATCGCGTTCCTGTTTCCGTGGGCCGTGGCGCTCGGCGACATCGGCGTCGCGGGGTTCGCGGCCATGATGCTGTTTCTCGGCATCCTGGTGGTCGGTTTCGTGTACGAGTGGATGCAGGGAGCCCTGGAATGGGAATAGAAGGCGTCCTGCAGCAGGGTTTCGTCACCACGACGGCGGACAAGCTCATCAACTGGACGCGCACCGGATCGCTGTGGCCGATGACCTTCGGCCTGGCCTGCTGCGCCGTGGAAATGATGCACGCGGGCGCTGCGCGTTACGATCTCGATCGCTTCGGCGTCGTTTTCCGCCCCAGCCCGCGCCAGTCCGACGTCATGATCGTCGCCGGCACCCTGTGCAACAAAATGGCGCCGGCGCTGCGCAAGGT
>JBDTMD010000198.1:0-4787 GCA_039934435.1 Burkholderiales bacterium | reverse complement strand
GGATCTGGCGCAGCACGCCGTCGATGCGGTAGCGGATGCGCAGGAAATTCTGCTCGGGCTCGAAGTGGATGTCGGAGGCTGAGCGTTCCACCGCGTCGGCCAGCAGCGCCGAGATGAGGCGCACCACCGGCTGCGAGTACTCGTCGCCTTCGGCAATGGTGGCGTAGTCCACCTCGCCGGTCTCGATCTCGCGCAGGATGCCGTCGATCGAGAACTCGTGCCCGTAGTAGTGCTCGACGGCGCGCTCGATCTCGGCATCGCCGGCCAGGCGCAGCTCGATCTCGAGGTCGCCCTTGAGGTGCGCGCGCAACTGGTCGATGGCGACGATATTGTTGGTGTCGGCCAGGGCGACGATGAACTTCTTCAGCTGGCGGTCGAGCGCCACCGGGAACATGCGGTAGCGCCGCGCCATGTCCCGCGGCAGCATCTTCAGCGCCGAAGGATCGACGATGATATGCGCCAGGTCCACCGACTGCAGGCCGAGCTTTTCCGACAGCGCGTCGCGCAGCGTGGCTTCGGAAACGAAGCCCAGCTGCACCAGCAGCCGGCCCACGGGCGCCTTGGTCTTGGTCTGCTCCAGCAGCGCGATGCGCAGCTGGTCCTCGGTCAGGATGCCCTGGTCGATCAGGATCTGCCCGATGTGGCGTTTGGCCTGCGGATTGGTGGGCGAATTCATCCAGCCTGCATGATACAGAAAGCCCGCAAAAACCGGGCTTTAGGATGTGTCAGCGGGTAAGTTGCTGCACTCGCGACTGCGCTGCGGAAGCGTCGAAACTGGCGGTACGCTGCAGTGCCAGGGCCAACGCCCGGCGGTATTGCCTGAGCGCCGGCTCGGGCTGGCGCATATGCTCCAGGCTCACTGCGAGGTTGTAGGCGTAGTCGGCATTCTCCGGGTCCATTGCTGCCGCCTTGAAGTACGCCTGCCGCGCTTCAGCCCAGCGCCCCTGCTGCGCGTATTGGTTGCCGAGCGTGAAATGCAGCACGCCCTGTTCCGGTTCGACCGCCAGCAGCCCCTTGACGCGGGACTCAGCCGCCACCGGGTCGATCTGTTGCGCGCGCAGCGCGAGCAAGCCCGCGTGCGCATACGGGTCGCGCGGATCGGCGAGCAAAAGCCGCCGGTACAGCGCCTCGGCTGCGGCATAGCGCAGCGCGCGCGTTTCCACGGCGGCAAGTCCAAGCAACGCGTCACGGTTGCCGGGCTCCTCGCGCAGCGCCTGCTCGTAGTCGGCGCGCGCGCGCTCCATGTCGCCCGCCTGGTAGGCGCCATAACCGGCAGCGACCCCTGGGTGAACCCGAGGTGGCAGCCGGCTTGTTACTACCGATGAATTGGTTGCGGCGCGCGGGAGCGCCACCGCTCGGGGCGCGGAGGTTGGGCGTGGACTTGGCGCGGAACGCGCAACCGTGGTTTGCGCAGAAGGCGCGACCGACGGCCCCGGACGCACTGCAGCCACTACCGCGGGCACGGCTGGAGTCGCCGCCGCGGGTTTCGAAACCGGCGGCAGGCCGGGGATGTTCCCGACGGGCGCGCTCGCGGGGGGCGGCGTCCTTGGCGCTGTGGTGACTGGCACCTCGCCCGAAGGCGGCGGCGGATTGGTGTTGTAGAGAGGCGCCGGTGGGCGCAGTTGCATCCAGAAGTAGATGATGGTGCCGACGCCGAATGCGCCAAGTACGCCGAGCGCAATGTAGAACTGCAATTGCGGATTGGGCTCGCGCACCTTCGTCTCGAATACCTTGCGCGCTGTGCTGCGCTGCGCGGCTTGCCCGTCGCCGCCGCGCTGCGACGGGCGCTCGGCCGGCGCGTCCTGCAGCGACTTGTCGCGGCCGCCGGCCTTGGCGGGATCGACCCCCAGATCCTCAGACAGGATCTCGAGCGGCGCCGAGATCTGCGGCAGCTCGTCGCGCGTGACGACGTGCCTGGTGTCTTCGGCCTGGGGTTCGCCGGCGAGTTGGAGCTCGCCGGAGCTCTCGCCCTCGCGGGCGCGGCGCTGGGCGTCCTGCTTCGCCTTTTCGGCTTTCTTGAGCGCCTCGAGCAGCAGGCTCATGTCACTGCGCGGCGGGGGCGGAAGCCCCGGGTCGCGTGAGGAAGTTCTCCGTCGGCAGCAAATTGCGGAAGCGGGCGTAGTCGCCCTCGACGCTGGCGTCGCGGATGACCGTGGCGCGCAGGAAAATGACCAGCTCGGTCTTGCGCGTCACCTTGCGCTCTTGGGCGAACAGCTTGCCGAAAAAAGGGATTCTGTTCAGGCCCGGAATTGTGTCCTCGACACTTTCGACCGAGTCCTGCATCAGCCCGCCGAGCACCGCCGTCTGGCCGCTCTGGATGCGAAGCATCGAATCCATCTCACGAGTCTCGAATATCGGGATCAGGTTTGGTCGCGCCGTGCTCAAGGCGGGGTTGGGGTCCGTGGCGTCCGCGACGCGCCGACGGATTGTAGGACGCACATTGAGCACCACCGTGTCCGCCTCGCTGATCTGCGGAAGCACGCTCATCATGAATCCCTCAGCGGCGACGTTTGGCGTCGTGGTGAACGACGGCGAGACCACCGGAGCGCCGGCCCCTGTAACGGTGACCGGCGTGCTCGACGGCGTGATCGTGAAATACACAATGTCGCGCGTGACTCGCAGCAGCGCCGTCTGGTTATTGAGCACGCTTACCTTGGGGCTGGAGAGCACGCGCACGTCGCCGAAGGATTCGAGCAGCCGGATGGCAACGTTAAGGTTCTGGCTCGTGAGGGCCCCGCCCAGAACGAATGCAGTAGTGCTGATCGCAGCCGGGGTGCCGGTCGAACTCTGACTGGCCTCTACTCCCGACCGACCCGTATTAAAGGCGCCGATGCCAACCTGCGCCGCGCCGGTCCGCAGCCTCTGCCAGTCGATCCCGCGCTGATACTCGTTGTTCAGCTGCACTTCGGCTACCGTGGCCTCGATCAGCACCTGCCGGCGAACATTGGCAAGCACCGAGTCGAGAAACTCCTGCACTCTTTCGTGCTCGCGCGACGACGCGCGCACGAACAACACTCCGCTCTCACGGTTGGCGATGACCTCGCTCGATCCCTGGGCGCTGGTGGTGCCCGCACCCGCACCGGCCGCGGGCTTCGCAGTCGACGAAGCGCCCGATTTGTCGCCGAGAATGTCCTTGATGTTCTGTACCAGCGATTCCCAGAGCTGGCTGTTCGAAGCGACATCGATGCTTGCTGTCGATCCGGTCGCGGATCCACCGCTCGCCCCGCCAGCCGCACCGCCGCTGCTGAACTGCGTGGAAGCCTGGGATTGCATCTTGACAGTGCGCGACGCGGTGACAAAATCCACCTTGTATACGCGCAGGAACGGCGCGTCCGGCAGCACCAGGAGGTTGGCGCCGTTTAGCTCGTAGCGCATGTCCACCTGACGCGAGATGCGCTCCAGCAGCTGCGGCAGCGTCTGATCGACGGCGTTCAGGGTTACCGAGCCGGAAATGCCCGGATGGATGTCGATGTTGAGTTTGGCATCGCGCGCAAGCGCGAACAGCAGGTCCTGTGCCCGGACGTTATTGACCACCACGCTGTAGGTTTCGGGCGGCGAGGCGGGCTGCGGCTTGGGTAGCACCGGGGCGATCTGAACCGGCGGCGGAATGGCGCCGGGAACGCTCAGCGGCGGGACTTCGACCCCGAGGTGCGCTTCGGACGGCTTGGCGGGCGCTTGCGCGCAGCCGGACAAGGCTGTCGCGAGCGCAGCCACGCACACCGAAGTCTTCCAGGTCATCACGTCGCGGCTTCTCCCTGAGACGCCTAGCATAGCATGAGCGTGTCTGAAGAAAAGCGGCTAAGCGTCTGTCGCGGTAGACTTTTCAGGATTTTGCAGTCGACGCGGATCAAAGCGCGCGGCGCAGTTCGGCGAAGCTGCGCGGCGCAAGCGGGAAAGCCTGCTGGTACTTGGGCGGCAGGCGCTTTGCCGCCTGCCGCGCCTGTTCCGGGTCGGCGAAATCGCCATACAGCGCCCAGATGCGGTAACGGCCCGCGCTTTCCACCGGAACGATGTAGACGTTTTCGAGCGGCACCAGGTCTCGCGCCCGCATCAGAAAGCGCTCGATGCGATCCGGGCCGCTGTTATCGGTGAGGTAAAGCTCGATGCTGTGGTGTCCGTCGGGGGCCACGTCGAGCTTGTTGCGCGTCGCCTCGAGCCGGTCGTGGAGCAGGGGATTGCGCCCCGGGTCGTAGCCCGCCATGCGCGCCAGCTGCTCGCGCTTGAGTTGCGGCTGCGCCGCCGGTGCGCTGGGCGGCGCGGCTGCCGGCGCGGGCGCCACGGCTACCGCGATTGGCGCGGCGCTGATGACGGCGGCCGGAGCGGGCGGCGGCGGCGCCATCAGCCAGTAGGCGCCCGCACCGAGCACGATGCCCGCCGCGGCAGTCGCGCCGAATGCGGCAAGCGCCCGCGGCGCGCGCCGGCGGGGCGCAAGCTCGGAATCGGCAATGGCGGCACGCGCCTGTTTGCCGGCGACGGCATGGGTGCCCTCGCCGTAAGCGGCAAGCAGTGCCTTGTCGGCGAGGATGTTGATGCGGCGCGACACGCCGCCGGCGGCGCGCGCGATCAGACGCACTGCCGCCGGCGCGAACACGTCGGGCCCGCGATAGCCCGCAGCGCGCATGCGAAACGAAAGGTAGGTCGCGACTTCCGCCGTCTGCAAGGGTCGCATGCGGAAACTGTGCGTGATGCGGTCTTTGAGCTGCCGCATCGACGCCAACGCCAGCACTTGGTCCAGCTCTGGCTGGCCGAACAGCACGAGCTGCAGCAGCTTGTGGCGGCTGGTTTCC
>JBDTMD010000197.1:0-4790 GCA_039934435.1 Burkholderiales bacterium | reverse complement strand
GTGGCTCGCGTGGATTGCGTTGTTCCTGCTCTCCTATCCGCAAACCGAGCTCACGATCAAGACCATCGACGGCGCGCGCTCGTTCCACATCGGGCTGGTGCCGGTCGCGTTCACGCTCCTGCTGTTCGCGCTCGGCATCGCGCTCGCTTTCGGCATGGCGTCGACCTTCAAGTACGTCGGCGATGACTTCGCCGACAACCTGGGCGTGGTCACCGGGATCGTCGGGCTGGCGGGCGGCGTCGCCGGATTCCTGCTGCCGATCCTGTGGGGCGCGATCCTCGATATCGTGCGCATCCGCTCGAGCTGCTTCATGCTGCTCTACGGCGTGGTCTGGGTGTCGCTGATCGTGATCTATATCACCGAGATCCGCCGCTATGACCTGGTCGAGCCGCAGGGCGCGGGCGCGCCCGCCCGATGACGCGCGGGCCGCGCCGCGGCGGCGTTGCCGGCGCGCTTCGGCGCATGGCGCGCGATCTGTCGCCCGCGTACTTCGCGATGGTCATGGCCACCGGCATCGTGTCGGTCGCGGCGCACCTGCTGGGCATGCCGCGCATCGCCGACGCGCTGTTCTGGCTCAACGTCGCAGCCTATCTCGCCCTCTGGGCGCTCACCGTCCTGCGCGCCGCGTGGTTCCCGCGGGAGCTGTGGCACGACATGATCGATCATCAGCGCGGACCGGGCTTTTTCACGAGCGTCGCGGCCTCCGGCGTGCTCGGCAGCCAGTTCGTGCTGCTGTTGCAGGACTACGCCATCGCGAAGCTCCTCTGGATCCTGGCCCTGGTGCTCTGGGTCGGGTTGACCTACACGGTGTTCGCCGCGCTCACTGTCAAGGAGCACAAGCCGCCGCTCGACGAGGGCATCTCCGGCGCCTGGCTGCTCGCCGTCGTCGCCGCCCAGTCGATCGCCGTGCTGAGCGCCTACCTGGCGATGCACGCGGGACACCCCTACAAGCTCGAGCTGAACTTCCTCGCGCTGTCGATGTGGCTGTGGGGCGGGATGCTCTACATCTGGATGATCTCGCTGATCTTCTACCGCTATACCTTCTTCAAGCTCGCGCCGGGCGACCTGTCGCCGCCGTACTGGATCAGCATGGGCGCGATGGCGATCTCCACGCTCGCCGGCTCGCGCCTGATCGCGAACGCGCCGGACGCGCCGTTCCTCGCCTCGCTGATCCCGTTCCTCAAGGGCTTCACGGTGTTCTACTGGGCGACCGGCACGTGGTGGATCCCGATGCTGCTCGTGCTCGGCGTGTGGCGGCACCTCTACAAGCGCTTCCCGCTGCGCTACGACCCGCTGTACTGGGGCGCGGTGTTCCCGCTGGGCATGTACGCGGCCTGCACCTACGAGATGGCCCGCGCGCTGCAGCTCGAGTTCCTGTACGTGATCCCGCGCTACCTCGTGTACGTGGCGCTCGTCGCCTGGGCGATGGCGTTCGCCGGGCTCCTGCGCACGCTCGCCGCCGCGGCCGGCGCGGCGCGCCAGTTGCGCTAGACTGCGCCAAAAGACCAATATGCCCTCCGCGCCTGGAACGCCCTACCGCCTCGACGTTCGACCGCAAATCCCTGAGCGCATCCGGCGTCTGGAAGAGCTGGCCGGCAACCTCTGGTACAGCTGGCACCGCGCCACGCGCCGCCTGTTTGCGCAGCTCGACCCGGCGCTGTGGACCGAGATCAACCACGGGCCGAAGGCGTTCCTGCTCAATATCGAGCAGAAGCGCCTCGACGACGCGGCGCAGGACCCGGGCTTTGTCGGCGCCTACGACGCGGCGCTCGCCGCTTACGACGCCTACCACGGGCAGGCGGTGCCCGACGCGCGCTTTGCGCCCGGCGAGCTGGTCGCATACTTTTGCGCCGAGTTCGGCCTGCACGAGAGCCTGCCGATCTACTCCGGCGGCCTGGGCATCCTTGCCGGCGACCACTGCAAGACGGCAAGCGACCTGCGCCTGCCGTTCGTCGGCATCGGCCTGCTCTACCGCCAGGGCTATTTCGAGCAGGCGATCGATGGCGACGGCCGCCAGCAGGCGCGCTACGTCGACAACGACTTCGACCTGCTGCCGGTGGCGGTGGCGCGGCTGGCCGATGGCAGCGAAGTGCGGGTCGACGTGATGCTGCCGGGCGGGCCGCTGCGCATCAGGGTGTGGCGCGCGCGCGTCGGCCACGTCTCGCTTTACCTGCTCGACACCGACCTCGAAGAGAATCGCGAAGCCGATCGCGACATCGTCCACCGCCTGTATGAGGGCAACCGCGGCGTGCGCCTCGAGCAGGAGATCGTGCTCGGCGTGGGCGGCGCGCGCGCGCTCGCGGCGCTCGGCATCGAGCCAAGTTGCTGGCACATGAACGAGGGCCACCCGGCTTTCCTCGCGCTCGAGCGCCTGCGCCGGCTGGTGGCGGAAGGCGTGCCGTTTGCCGCGGCGCTCGAATCGGTCGCGGCGAACGCGGTGTTCACCACGCACACCGCGGTGCCCGCGGGGCACGACGCTTTTCCCGAGGACGTGGTGCGTGAATACGCGCGCAGTGCTTTCCCCGAGCTGCAGGCGCACCTGGATGCAGTGCTCGCGCTCGGCCGCGCGGCGGGCAACGGCGATTTCAACATGACCACGCTGGCGGTGCGCGCCACGCGCGGGCGCAACGGCGTGTCGCGCATCCACACCGGCGTGTCGCAGCGCATGATGGAAGGATTGTGGCCGCAGATCGAGCCTGCGGAAAACCCGCTGGTGTCGATCACCAATGGCGTGCATCTGCCGACCTACCTGTCGGACGCCTGGCACGACCTGTTCGATCATTGCCTCGGCGGCGACTGGCCGGCGCGCATGTACCAGCCGGATTGCTGGAACGCGGTGCGCGCCATTCCCGATGCGGAATTCTGGAGGGTGCACCAGACGCTCAAGGCGCAGATGCTGCATATCGTGCGCTTTCGCGTCGCGCGCCAGCATGCCCGCAACCAGGGCTCCGAAGCGCACCTCGAGCGCATGCTGCGGCTCGCCGATCCCGCGCGCCCGGACGTGCTGACCATCGGCTTCGGCCGGCGCTTCGCCACCTACAAGCGCGCGACGCTGCTGTTCCAGGACCTGGACTGGCTGCGCCAGATCATCTGCGTCCACGGCCGCTCGGTGGTGTTCCTGTTCGCCGGCAAGGCGCACCCGGCCGACGAGCCCGGCCAGGCGCTCATGCGCAGCATCGTCGAGGTGTCGCGCATGCCCGAGTTCGAGTCGCGCATCCTGCTGGTCGAGGGCTACGACCTGCGCCTCGCGCGGCGCCTGGTGGCGGGCGTCGACGTCTGGCTCAACAACCCGGTGTACCCGCTGGAAGCCTGCGGCACCTCGGGCATGAAGGCGGCGATGAACGGCGTCATCAACCTGTCGGTGACCGACGGCTGGTGGCGCGAGGGTTACGACGGCCGCAACGGCTGGGCCATCAAGCCGGCCTCGCCGACGCTCGATGCGGCGCGCCGCGACGCCGAGGAAGTGCGCACCCTGTACGAACTGCTCCAGGACCACGTCGTGCCGCTGTACTACGCGCGCAACAGCGAGGGCTTTTCGCCCGGCTGGGTGGCGATGGCCAAGGAATCGATGGCGAGCGTGGCGCCGAGCTTCAACTCGATGCGCATGCTCGAAGAGTACGTGGACAAGCTCTACCGCCCGGCGAGTGCGCGTGGCCGGCGGCTGGCCGCCGACGGCCATGCCGCGGCGCGGCAGCTTGCCGAGTGGCAGGCGAAAGTGCACGCCGCCTGGCCGGGCGTCGCCCTGCGGCGCGTCGGCGAGCCGCCGCTGCGCATCGACTACGGCGCGCGCTGGGAAGTGGCGGTGGCGGCGAAGTTGAACGGACTCGCGCCCGAGGACCTGGCGGTGGAAGTGCTGTTGCAGCGGCCCGCGTCGGGCACGCCGGCCGCCCGCCACCGGCTCGCGCCGCAGCGGCCCTTGCCGGAATCGGGCGAGCACCTGTACGCGCTCGAATTCGAGCCGCGCCTCAGCGGCCGCAGCGACTACCGGCTGCGCGCCTTTCCGAGCCACGAGCTGCTTGCGCACCCGTTCGAGCCGGGGCTGATGATCTGGCTGTAAGCGGGCGCGGCGCGTACGATAGCCGATCGGTATCATCGGCATTGCCGGATTCAACTTCACCCGAGAGCGCGGAACGCGCTTAAATACCGCACCGTACCAATCGACCAGGAGTCCCGAGATGGCCCGCAAGCAACCTTTCCTCACCGACATCAAGACGCTGCGCGCCCGCGCGCGCAAGCACATCGAGCAGGGCGCGGTCACCGAAAGCTACCGTGCCGATCGCAAGACGGTCATCAAACTTCTGAACGAGGCGCTCGCCACTGAGATCGTCTGCGTATTGCGCTACCGCCGGCACCACTTCATGGCGGCGGGTATCAACGCCGACTCGGTGGCGGCTGAGTTCCTGGTGCACGCCAACGAGGAGCAGCAGCACGCCGACCAGATCGCGGCGCGCATCGTCCAGCTGCAGGGCGAGCCGAACTTCTCGCCCGAAGGCCTCGCCGCGCGCAGCCACGCCGAGTACGTCGAGGGCGACAACCTGCTCGACATGATCAAGGAGGATCTGGTCGCGGAGAGGATCGCCATCGACAGCTATCGCGAGATGCTCGAGTACATCGGGGACAAGGACACCACCACCCCGCGCATGCTCGAGGGCATCCTCGCCATGGAGGAAGAGCACGCCGATGACCTCGTCGGCATGCTGGAAGACCTGGAGAAGTAGCGCCCCACCGACCGGAGCAGGACATGGACACGAAGACGAATGACCCGAGCGCGGGCAAGTGCCCGTTCAACC
>JBDTMD010000196.1:0-4835 GCA_039934435.1 Burkholderiales bacterium | reverse complement strand
GCAAGGATGCGCCCTGGCTGGCGGGCTTTTACTTCGGCTATACGCAGACCTCGGTGTGGAATCTGTCGGGCGATTCCAGGCCCTTTCGCGACACGAGCTACCGGCCCTCGGCCTTCTGGGCCTGGGAGCGCACCGACGACAAGACCTGGATCGACGCGCTGCGCACCGGCCTGGAGCACGAGTCCAACGCCAAGGACGGCGCGCAGTCGCGCGCCATCGACGTGGCCTTCCTGCAGCCGTCATGGCGCTGGGATTACCAGCGCGGCAAGCGGCTGGAGTTCGCGCCCAAGCTCTACCGCTACCTGGACAAAAGCGACAATCCCGACATCTCGAGCTACCGCGGCTACGTCGATTGGCAGCTCGCCTACGGCGACGCAATCCGCAGCTGGCGCGCCATGGCGCGCGTCGGCACCGCGGGCAAGGGCAGCCTGACGCTGGACTGGTTCGAACGCACGCGGGAGCTGGGCTTCGGCCCGGTGTCGGGCTACTTTCACGTCCAGTTTTTCACCGGCTACGGCGAGGACATCCTCGACTACAACCGCCGCTTCAAGTGGCAGCTGCGCCTGGGTTTCGCCATCGTGCCCTAGCGCCGCGCGCTCAGGTGGTCGACGGCCGCCAGGTGTAGGGTACCGGCCCGTTGGCGCGCAGCACGCGGATCATGCGCAGCGCCGCCTCGCGACCGCGGTAGTAGCCGGGCACGACGATGGTCTCGTCGAAGCTCATGGCGCGGTAGAAGCCGCGCGCCGCCTCGTTGGCGGCACGCAGCTCCAGGTGCAGGCTGGCGATGCCGGCGGTGCGCGCCGACTCCACCAGCCAATCGACCAGCCGCCGTCCGATGCCCGTGCGCCGGTGGGTCGGGCGCACGGCCAGCAGCACCAGGTGCGCCCGTTCATCGCCGAATTCCATGATGGCGAAACCGGCGATGCGCCCGCCCTCGCAGGCCACCGGCGTCAGCGTGTCCGGATCGCGGATCGCTTTCTGGACGCGCGCCGCGTCGTACTTCCAGCCCAGGCCGGATTCCACCAGGTCGCGCGACATCAGCGCGATCCCCTGTGCGTCGCGCTGTCCGGCGAGCCTGACCGTAATGGCGTGCGCGGTCATGCGGGAAGTCTAATCGTATTTGCGCCGGATTGTCAGCGTCACTGCGCGTCGGCGAAGCGCGCGCGGATGCGGACCGTACGCTGCAGCCCATCGGCGGCCTCGAGCACCTTCAGCCGCAGATCCGGGTCGAGATCGCGCCGCAGGAAGCGCTCGACCGCCGCGAGCGCCGTGGCGTCGCGCTGGCCGGCAAGAAACGCGCCCAGCCAGTGCTCGACGAAGAAGATCTTGCGCTTGCGCTTGAGCACGGGCAGTTGCGCCAGCGCGGCGCTCAAAAGCGGCTCCGTATAGGCGGCGTGCTCCGCGGCATTGAACGGCGCCAGCGCCTCTTCGATCCAGCTTTCGGGCAGCGTGGTATCGCCGGTGAAGCGCCGGAACATGGCGCGCTTGGCCGCCTTGTCGGCCAGGGCGGCCGATGCGGCGAAGGCGTAACGCCGCGCGTTGTCGCCGCGCTCGGTGGCCACCGCCTCGGCGAGCAGCCTGGGGCCGTCGGCATCGGCGCGCACCAGCAGCCGCGCGATGAGGCGGAAGCGGTCGCGCTCGCCGAGCTCCACGCCCGGCACGGCGAGCGAGCCTTCAAGCAGGCGCTTCAGGTCGGCGCGCGCCGGCTCCGACCAGGCGAGGGAAACAAACGCGCGCAGCATCAGCAGGCGCCGGCTTTCGGGGCCCTCGGCGATCGCGGCGCCGAGCAGCGTGCGTTCGATGCGCGGCGCGAGGCGATCGCGCTGCGCATCGGAAAGATAGCGCCGGAACGCCGCCTCCACGCGCGCCAGCAGCCCCAAGAGGATCACGTCGTCGCCTTCCTCGTCGGCGAGGGTCAGCGCGAAATCGATGAAGGTCGCGGGCGCGAGCTCGGCGTCGCGCACGCTTTCCCAGATCGCCTCGACCAGCTGCGCCCGCAGCAGCCCGTCGGGCAGCGCGCGCGGCTCGGCGAGCAGCGCATCGCGGCTCGCCGCGTCGAGCAGGAAGCGCCCATAGCCGAAGTCGCCGGCGTTGGCATAGCGCCAGCGCACCACGCGTTGCGCGGCGGGCCCGGTGACCGCGGCCACAGAATGCTCCAGGCGCACCTCGGACGTAACGACACTGCCGTCGGCCACCGCCGCGGCCACCACCAGTTTCTGCGGCCACACGCCGCCCAGGCCGAGCGCGTCCTCCTGGACGAGCTGGACGCCGGCGCCGGCCTCGCGCAGGCTCACCGTAGGCAGGCCGCGCCGCTGCACCCAGGCCGCGGCCCAGGCCTGCAGGTCGCGCTTCTCGACCCGCTCGAACGCCCGCACCAGGTCGCTCCAGTCCGCCGCGCCGTAGGCGTGCCGCTGCAGGAAGTCGCGCATCGCGCGCCGGAACACGTGATCGCCGAGATAGAACTCCGCCTGGCGCAGGAAAGCAGGCGCTTTGGCGTACACGATCGAGCCGTAGGCCGATTTCGCCGCCGACAGGTTGGCCAGCGGCTGCCGCAGGGCCGTGGTGCCGAGGGTCGCATCGGTGCGATAGGCGCCGGTCTTCAGCGCGTGGAACGCGCTCCAGGGCTCGAGCTCGGGCACGATCGCCGCCGCGGCCTTGGCGGCCATGAAATTGGCGAAGCCCTCCTTCAGCCACAGGTCGTCGAACCAGCGCATGGTGACCAGATTGCCGAACCACTGGTGCGAGGTCTCGTGGAAGATGAGCTCGGCGCGCCGCAGCAGGTCGGGCCGGCTCGGCGGGTCGGGAAACAGGACCGATTGCTCGTTGAGGAAGGTGGCGCCGGCGTGCTCCATGCCGCCGTAGGCGAGCTCGGGCACCAGCACCAGGTCGTACTTGGCGAACGGAAAGCGCCGCGCGAACTCCGCCTCGAAGAAGGAAAGCGCCAGCCGGTTGAGGCGCAGCACCTCTTCGACGTGGTCTGTGGCGCGTGCGAGCTGCGAGCGGCGCACGAACAGGCGCACGTCTTCGCCGTCCTGCTTCAGGATTTCGAACGGCCCGGCGGCAAAGGCGAAAAGATAGGTCGAGATCGGCTCCGTAACGGCGAATCGCGTGTGCCCCGGCGCTTCGTCGAGCGCCGGGGCGTTCGAGACGGCGCGCCAGCCGCGCGGCGTGCGCAGCTCGAGCGCGAAGCGCGCCTTCAGGTCGGGCTGGTCGACGCACGGAAACACGCTGCTCGCATCCGCGGGCACGAACAGCGAATAGACGTAGCTCGCGCCGTCCTCGCGGTCGCGGTAGCGGGTGAGCGCGCGACCCGAGATCGCGATCGGCGCGCTGAACTCGAGCTCGACGCGATTCGCGCCGCGCGCGAGATCGGCGCGCGCGATCACCAGGTGCTCGCGCACCAGACGCGCCCGCGCCGGCTTGCCGTTGACGCGCAGCTTGCGCACCGGCGCGCCGCGCCAGTCGAGCACCAGATCGACGCGCCGCGCGAGGCTCAGCGAGAGCTCGAGCCGGCCGGCGAGGCGGCGCGCGCGACTGTCGATGCGCGCATCGAGCGCGTATCGCAGATCGCGGTAATGCTGCGCGCGCCAGCGCGCCAGTTCATGCGATACCCCCGGCTCGAGCCGCGGCGCAGCCTGGGCAATGGCGGCGGGCAAATGCGCGCCGAGCAGGATCAGGAGGCAGGCGCCGGCTCGCATGCGCGGCAGTATAGTAGGAGGCCACTCGGAGGGAACGTCATGGCGGAACGATTCGACGCAATCATCATCGGCGCGGGGCAGGCCGGGCCGGCACTCGCCGCGCGCCTGGACCGCGAAGGACATAAAACCGCCGTCATCGAGCGCAAGCTGATCGGCGGCACCTGCGTCAACACCGGCTGCATCCCGACCAAGACGCTGGTGGCGAGCGCACGCGCCGCGCACTTGGCGCGCCGCGGCGCGGAGTTCGGTTTTGCCGTTGGCGAGGTGCGCGTCGACATGGACGCGGTAAAGCGGCGCAAGGACGCGGTGGTCAAACAGTCCGTGGACGGCGTCAGCGGCTGGATCGCGGGAATGAAGAACGTGACGCTGATCCGCGGCCACGCCCGCTTCGCCGGCGCGCACGCGATTTCGGTCGGCACGCGGCAGCTCGAGGCCGGGCGCATCTTCATCAATGTTGGCGGGCGCGCCGTGGTGCCCGGGATTCCCGGGCTCGCGGACGTGCCGTATCTGACCAACACCTCGATGATGGAGGTGGCTACCCTCCCCGAGCACCTGGTGATTGTCGGCGGCAGCTACATCGGCCTGGAATTCGCGCAGATGTACCGGCGCTTCGGCGCCGAGGTGACGGTGGTGGAGCGCGCGGCGAAGCTGCTGCCGCGCGAGGACGACGACATCGCCGCCGGCATCCGCGCCATCCTCGAGCGCGAGGGCATCACCATCCGCACCGGCGCCGATTGCATGCAGCTGTCGCGCAACGGCGCTCGCCTGGCCGTAGGGCTGTCCTGCCGCGAAGGCCCGCCGCTCGCCGAAGGCAGCCACGTGCTGCTGGCGGTGGGCCGCGTGCCGAATACCCAGGACCTGGGGCTGGAGGCGGCCGGCATCAAGGCCGACGCCCGCGGCTACATCCAGGTCGACGAGCAGTGCCGCACCAGCGTCGAGGGCGTGTGGGCGCTGGGGGACGCCAATGGCCGCGGCGCCTTCACCCACACCTCGTACAACGACTACGAGATCGTCGCCGCCAATCTGTTCGACGGCGACGCGCGGCGGCTCGCCGATCGCATCCCGTGCTACGCGCTGTTCATCGACCCGCCGCTCGGGCGCGCCGGCATGAACGAGGCCGAGGCGAGCGCCAGCGGC
>JBDTMD010000195.1:0-4856 GCA_039934435.1 Burkholderiales bacterium | reverse complement strand
GTCTCATGCCGGCTTGGATGCGGTGCGTGTGAGCAGCGCGAGCGCGCGCACGGCGAGGCGATAGGGCTTGTCGGGCGTGAAACGCTCAACCGGCGTTTGCAGCGGCGCGAGCGCGGTGTCGACCAGCGCGTGCCACGGCCCGCCACCCAGCGCCGGCAGTCGGAACTCCACCGGTTCGCCGTGCGCGTTGAACAGGATCAGGAAATCGTCGTCGTTGGCCGGCATGCCGAAGCGGTCGAGCTCGCCGAGGTCGCCGCCGGCCAGATAGACGCCGAGCGAACGCGCGTGCTCCTGGTCCCACTCCTCGTCGGTCATCTCGGCGCCGTCGGGCCGCAGCCACTGTATGTCCTGCGCTTCCTTGCCGTGCAGCGGCCGGCCCTCGAAAAAATCGCGCCGGCGGAACACGCGGTGCGAGCGTCGCAGCGCGATCAGCAGGCGCGTGAACTCGGTGAGCGCCGTGCGCTCGGGCGTATCGCGCCAGTCGATCCAGGAGCCTTCATTGTCCTGGCAGTAGGCGTTGTTGTTGCCGTTCTGGCTGTGGCCGCGCTCGTCGCCCGCCAGCAGCATCGGCACGCCCAGCGACAGCAGGAGCGTGGCGAGGAAATTGCGTTTCTGGCGCTCGCGCAGCGCGTTGACCCCCGGATCGTCGCTCGGGCCCTCGACGCCGCAGTTCCACGACAGGTTCTCGTTATGGCCGTCGCGGTTGTCCTCGCCGTTCGCCAGGTTGTGTTTCTCGTTGTAGGAGACGAGGTCGTGCAGCGTGAAGCCGTCGTGCGCAGTGACGAAATTGATGCTGGCAAACGGTCGCCGCCCGCCGCGCCCGTACAGGTCGGACGAGCCGGTCAGGCGCCGCGCGAATTCGCCGATCACGCCGCCGTCGCCCTTCCAGTAGGCGCGCATGCCGTTGCGGTAGCGGTCGTTCCACTCCGCCCAGCCGAGGGGAAAATTGCCCACCTGGTAGCCGCCTTCGCCGATGTCCCACGGCTCGGCGATCAGCTTGACGCGGTTGAGCACCGGGTCCTGGCGCACGACGCTGAAAAAACCGCCGAGCTGCTCGACTGCGTGCCCTTCGCGCGCCAGCGCCGGCGCCAGGTCGAAGCGAAAGCCGTCGACGTGCATTTCCTCGACCCAGTAGCGGAGCGAGTCCATGACCATCTGCAGCACGCGCGGGTGCTCCAGGTTGAGGGTGTTGCCGCAGCCGGTGTAATCGACGTTGAGCCGGCGGTCGACTTCGGCAAGGCGGTAGTACGAGGAATTGTCGACGCCGCGGAAGGCGAGCGTCGGACCGAGGTGGTCGCCCTCGCAGGTGTGGTTGTAGACCACGTCGATCAGCACCTCGATGCCCGCGGAGTGCAGGCGCTTCACCATGGTCTTGAATTCCTTCGAGCTGCCGGTGGCCGAGTAGCGCGGCTCCGGCGCGAAAAAGCCGAGCGTGTTGTAGCCCCAGTAGTTGCGCCGCCCATGCTCGACGAGGTTGCGCTCGTCGATGAAGGCGTGCACCGGCATCAGCTCCACGCTGGTCACGCCCAGGCGCTTCAGGTACTCGATGACCGGCGCCGACGCCAGGCCGGCATAGGTGCCGCGCTGCGCCGCCGGGACGTTGGGGTGCTGGCGGGTGAAGCCGCGCACGTGCAGCTCATAGATCACCATGTCGTGCCACGGCACGCCCGGGCGCCGGTCGTCGCCCCAGGTGAAGGCCGAATCGACGACACGGCACTTGGGCATGAATTCGGCGCTGTCGCGCTCGTCGGCTTTCAGGTCCGCGTCTTTGCCGCCGACGGTGTAGCCGTAGAGCGCATCGTGCCAGCGCACCTCGCCGACCAGCTCGCGCGCATACGGGTCGACGAGCAGCTTGTAGCCGTTGAAGCGGTGGCCGTCCTGCGGCCGGTAGGGGCCGTGCACCCGGTAGCCGTACACCTGGCCGGGACGCGCTTCGGGCAGGTAGCAATGCCAGACGTCGTCGGTGCGCTCGCGGATCTCGATACGCTGCAGCTCGCGCCCGCCGGCCTCGTCGAACAGGCACAGTTCCACCTTTTCGGCGTGCTCGGAAAACAGCGCGAAGTTGACGCCTTCGCCGTCCCAGGTTGCGCCCTTCGGGTAGGGCGCGCCGCGCCATATCGCGCTGATGGGCGGTTGCTCGTTCACACTAGTCGCCGCGGCCGCGCGGCCACCAGCGCTCGAGCAGGCCCGCGGCCCACTTCTGTCCGCCGAGGCCGAAGGCGAGCGCGAGGCCCAGCACGATGCCGGCGAGCAGGATCAGGAAGCTGTGGCGCACGATGTCGCCGCCGATGTTCAACTGGTCGAGCGCGATCAGCACCACGAAGGCGATGATCGCGTACTGCGCCAGCGTGCCGAGCAGATCGCCGTCCTTGATGCCGACGTTGCTGCAGTAGGTGGCGATCGTGTTGCCGACGAACATCGCGAAATAGCCACCGAAGGCGAACAGCAGCAGCGCGACGATGACTTTGGGCACGAACAGCACCACCTGGCCGAGCAGGTCGGTGATGTAGGTGAGCCCAAGGCCGTTGAAGGCGATGACCAGCGCGATGAAGATCACCAGCCAGTACACCAGCACGGCGAAGATGTCGGTAGTGTCGCTCTGGATGCCGCCCTGCTTGAGGAACCCGTCCATGCCGGCGCGCTCGGTGAGCACGTTGAAGTTGATGGCGCGCAGGCCCTTGGCCACCGCGAAGCGCGACAGGCGCGCCAGCGCCCAGCCCACCAGCAGCACGACCACGGCAAGGCCCAGCTTGGGCAGGAAAACGCCGATCTGCGTCAGAATCGCCCGCATCGGCTCCAGCAGCATGTTCATGTTCAAATCCATGTCGATCTCCAGTCCGGTCTAGCGCGCGAGCGCGAGGATGCCCTGCAGCGGGATGCCGACCCAGCCCGGGCGATTGCCGAGCTCGTAGCGCAGCTCGTAGAGCGCTTTCTCCAGCTCGAACAGCTCGAGCAGGTCGTGCATCTCGTCGAACGCGGCATACAGGCCGCTGGTGCGCACCGCCTCCTCGTAGGCGCCGAGGAAAGTGCTGCGCACCCGCTTTTCCCAGTCCTCGGCGTAGGGCGCGAGGCGCTCGTAGTCGTTGTGCCCCTCGAGCGCCTGGCGCAGCGCCGTCCAGCGCGCGTAGTTGAAGGAGCGCAGCATGCCGGCGACGTCCTTCAGCGGCGAATGCTTGGCGCGGCGCTGCTCGATCGAGCGCGCCGGCTCGCCCTCGAAGTCGATGATGATGAAGTCGAGCTTCTGCAGCAGCACCTGCCCCAGGTGATAGTCGCCGTGATAGCGCGTCTTCTGCGTCGCGCCGGAGGGCAGGCGGTAGGACTCGATGCGCCGCAGCAGGCGCGCGCGGTGCTCGATCAGTTCGGCGGCGTCGTCGCGCGCCGGCGCGGTGAGCTGGCCGCGCCGCGCGGCGAGCATGTCGAGCGTCTTCTCGGCTTCTGCGCGGATGCCCGACTTCCAATTCTCGAAATCGCGCTCGGTCACCGGTTCGGGATCGAAGGCGGCGTCGCCGGTGCGCGTGCCGAGCGCGCAGTGCAGCTCGCCCGTGCGCGTGCCCAAGGTCTGCATGAGCGGCAGGTACAGACCGTGGGCGTCCCCGGTAGTGCCGCTGGCGCGCTGCTTTTCCAGGAAGCGCTCCAGGTATTCCACCGTATGGTTCCAGCCGTCGCCCTGGTTGGGGACGTACGCCTGCAGCAGCGCAAGGGTCATCTGCGTGCCGTCGGCCGCCGTGTATTCCACCGCGCCCGCCACCGGCACGCAGTTGGCGAAGCGCACCTTTTCGGTAAGGTGGCGTCCGACCTCGAACTCGGGATTGACCCCGGGGCGCACCCGGCGGTAGCCCTTGAGGAACATGCGCTCGCCCAGCGTCACCACGGTATTGCTGCTCTGCGCTTTCGGACGACCCACCGGCAGCAGCTTGACGTCCTCGCTCGCGACTTCGGCGAAGGCGCTGGTCGGCGTGAAGCGCAGCTTGCCCTGGCTGCCGGCGATTTCGCGCCCGGCGCCGATGGCCTCGACCACCGCACGGCAGAAAGCCTCGTCGGCAAATGCGTCGGCCATGATGCCGACGCTGGCCTGCTGGCGCACCTTGGCGATGGCGGCGCCGCCGAGCGCCTTGACGCGCTCCTCGTTGCGATCGTCCCAGGCGAGCGTGAGCGGCGCGAAGTAGCGCGCGGGCTCGGCGCCGCCCTCGATATCGAGCAGCGTCAGCATGTAGCTTGCGCCGCCGGTCTCCCACAGCGCCCAGTCGCCCAGACGCAACCGCGAGCCGGCCTCGCCCTTCGAGGCGAACCAGCGCTGCGCCTCGAGCCAGGTGGGCAGCACCTGCGTCTCGAACTGCTCGCGCGTCTTCACCGCCATGTTGATGCGCCAGGGCACGACGCGGTCGCGGAAGAAGCTGGTCCAGCCGTCGAACATCACCAGGATCGGCAGGTCCTCGCGCTGCAGCACCTCGGCGTGCCACACCGGCGCCGAGGCATCGGTGGCGAGGCGAAACCAGTAGAAGCCGCAGCCGGGCAGCGTAAGAAGGTAGGGCAGCTCGCCGACCGGCGGAAACACCGTGCGTCCCATCAGCTCGACCGGCACGCGGCCCTTGAAGCGCTTCAGGTCGAGCTCGACCGGCTGCGCTGTGCGCCCGAGGTTGGCGACGCACAGGATCACCTCGTCGCCCAGCTCTCGGACATAGGCGAGCACCTTGCGGTTGCCGGCGCGCAGGAATTGCAGCTTGCCGCGGCCGAAGGCCTGGCTGGTCTTCCTCACGGCGAGCAGGCGCCGCATCCAGTTGAGCAGCGAATTGGGCTCCCTCGACTGCGCCTCGACGTTGACCGCCTCAAAGCCGTAGATCGGGTCCATGATCGGC
>JBDTMD010000194.1:0-4863 GCA_039934435.1 Burkholderiales bacterium | reverse complement strand
CTGCCGGGCGTGAAGGTCGCGACCTCACAGATGCCTAAGCTGTTCGCCGGGCAGTACAACGCCGAGATCTCGACGATCCTCGGCGCCAAGGCCGACGTGGTGCACTCGAGCTTCTGGGACGGCGACCTCGAGGCTTTCATCCTGCAGGCTGGCCCGCGCGGGTTGTTCAAGCGCAGCGCGGTGATCCTCACCACCGGCGAGACCGCGATGTACAAGCTCGCCGACCACCTCCCGGACGGCGTGGTGATCGGCGCGCGCGGACCGTACGGCCCCTACGCCCCGGACAACGAGCTGAACAAGTGGTTCACGACCACGTTCCAGGACCGCTACGGCGTGCCGCCGAACTATGCTGCGTACCACATGGTGCAGGCAATCCTCGGCACCAAGGCGGCCTGGGAAAAGGCGCAGGCCGCGAACGGCGGCAAGCGCCCCAGCCAGGACCAGGTGATCGCGGCGTTCGAGCGCATGACCTTCGAGAGCCCGGCGGGCAAGGTCGAAATGGCGATCGGCGGCGGCCACCAGGCGATCACCGAGACCGCCTACGGCGTCAGCAAGAAGGTCAAGGGCAAGATGACGGTCGCCAACGTCAAGCGCTACCCGGCCGAGAAGGTGAATCCGCCCGACGGCGTCAAGGCCGCGGACTGGATTGCCGGCGGGTTCAAGAAGTAGGCAAACCGACGGACCAGCGGCTGCCCCCAGGGGCAGCCGTTTTTTCTTCCCGGGTGCGCGTGGACCAACTCGTCGCCGTCCTCATCGACGGCATCATCTATTCGGCCTGGCTGTTCGTCGCCGCCGTCGGCCTGACGCTGATCTACGGCGTCATGAAGATCGTCAACGTCACGCACGGCAGCTTCTACGCGCTCGGCGCCTACGCCGCCGCCTCGATCACCGGCGCGCTGCTGGCGAAGGGCATGCCGCCGTCGCTTTCGTACCTGGTGCTGTTCGGCTCGGCGGTGCTGGTGTCGGTGATCGTCGCGCCGCTCATCGAGCGCGGCATCCTGCGCTTCATGTACGCCAAGGACGAGGTGGTGATCCTGCTCATCACCTACGCCCTGTTCCTGATCCTCGAGGACACCATCAAGCTGATCTGGGGCGTGAGCCCGTACTTCATCGCCGAGCCCTATGGGTTGCTGGGCAGCTTCGACGTGCTGGACCTCACGTACCCGTACTACAACCTGATCCTGGTCGGCGTGGCGATCGTCTGCGGCGTCGGCCTGTTCTGGATGCTCGGCCACACGCGCACCGGAAAGCTGCTGGTGGCCGTGATCCACGACACCGAGATCAGCCGCGCGATGGGCATCAACGTCGAGCGCATGTATCTGTTCACGTTCACCTTCGGTTCGCTGCTGGCGGCGATCGGCGGCGCCTTCACCGCACCCACGGTGTCGGTGGTGCCGGGCCTGGGCATCGAGGTGATCGTGCTGTCGTTCGCGGTGGTGGTGATCGGCGGGCTGGGCAGCCTGCCCGGCGCGGCGCTCGGCGCCGTGATCGTAGGCCTGGTGCGCTCGGCCACCATCCATTACCTGCCCCAGGTGGAGCTGTTCGTGATCTACATGGTGATGGCGATGGTGCTCGCGTTCCGGCCGCGCGGCCTGTTCAGCATCGCCGAGGCGAGGAAGATTTGAGCGCCGACCGCACGCCGCTCACGCTGGCGCTGATTCTCGCCGCGATCCTCGCCATCGGCCCGTTCGCGCCGCAGTGGACGCTGTTTCTGCTGACGGTGGCGCTCGCCAAGGGACTGGTGGTGCTCGGCCTGCTGATGCTGTTGCGCTGCGGCCTGGTGTCCTTCGGCCAAGCGCTGTATTACTGCCTCGGCGCCTACGCCGCCGGCATGCTCGGGCGCCTGTACGAGGTGAGCGGCGTATTCACGCTGATGCTCGCCGGCATGGCGACCTCCGCCGTGATCGCGTTCGTGCTCGGTTTTCTCCTCGCGCGCTACCGCAGCATTTTCTTCGGCCTGTTGAGCCTTGCCCTGTCGATGATCCTGTACGGGCTGCTCGTGAAAACGCAGGCGTTGGGCTCGAGCGACGGCTTCAACGTGCTGCCCTCGACGCTGTTCGGCTGGCGTCCCGCGGACGAATGGGTGCGCTACACGGTGCTGGCGGTGGCGGCGGTGGTGGCGTTCATAGCCGCGCTCGCAGTGCACCGCTACCTCGGCACGCCGCTCGGGCGCCTCGCGCCGGCGATCAAGGACAACGAGATCCGCGTCGAGTACATGGGCGCCTCGGCGCGCCAGGCGATCCATGTCAAGTACGTGATCGCCGCCGCGCTCGCCGGCCTGGGCGGTGCGCTCGCGGCGACGACCGTCGGCCACATCGACCCGGAGATGGCCTACTGGACCACCTCGGGCGAATTCATCTTCATCACCATCCTCGCCGGCACCGGCAGCGTGATCGCGCCGTTCCTGGGTGCGCTGATCTTCGGCATCATCCAGACGGTGGCCTTCGACATCTCGCCCAACACCTGGCAGATGGTGCTTGGGGCGTCGCTGCTGGCGGTGATCGTGTTCCTGCCGCAGGGTCTGTGGTCGCTGTTCCGGCGCCGGAAGGCGGCCTGAGATGGCGGCGATCCTCGACGCGGCAGGACTGAACAAGAATTTCGGCGCGGTCACCGCGGCAAGCGACATCAACGCCGCCATCGAGCGCGACTCGGTGGTCGGGCTGATCGGCACCAACGGCGCCGGCAAGACCACCTTCATCAACATGATCACCGGGTACCTGAAGCCCGACCGCGGCCGCATCCACTACGAAGGCCGCGACATCACGCGCCTCGCGCCGCGCGACATCACGCGCCTCGGCATCTGCCGCTCGTTCCAGATCCCGCAGCTCTACGCCTCGCTCACCGCCTACGAGAACATGATGATCGGCATCGGCGTCGTGCTGCGCAACGCCGGCCGCGGCGGTTTTTTCTCGCGCGGCGAGCCACTGGTGCCGGGCTACGAGCAGCCCGCCGCGGCGGTCGCTGACGGCCTGCTCAAGCGCTTCGGCCTCGCCGAGTACCGCGACAAGAACGCGCAGGTGCTGCCCGGCGGCATCCGGAAACTCCTCGACATCGCGCTCACCATGGTGGCGCGGCCCAAGATCCTGCTGCTGGATGAGCCCACCAGCGGCGTCTCGGCGGAGGAGAAGTTCGAGATCATGGAAATGATCATGAAGGCGGTGCGCGCCGAAGGCATCACGGTGCTGTTCGTCGAGCACGACATGGAGGTGGTGAGCCGCTTCGCCGAGCGCGTACTCGCCTTCTACGACGGTCGCATCATTGCCGACGGGCCGCCCGAAAAAGCGCTCGACGACCCCGAGGTCAAGCGCTACGTGGTCGGCGGCGAGCTGCACCGCCTGGACGAAGACAAGGCGCGGCCGCGTGCTTAAGCTCGACAACGTGGATGTCGCCATCCAGTCGGTGCAGATCCTGCGCCGCGTGTCGCTCGAGCTGCCCACCGGCACCATGGCGGGGCTGATCGGCAGGAACGGCGCCGGCAAGACCACGTTGATGAAGAGCATCATGGGCATCCTCAAGGTGGCGAGCGGCACGATCAGCTTCGATGGCGCCGATCTGCTCGCCTCGCCGACTTTCAAGCGCACCCGCATGGGCATCGGCTACATGCCCGAGGACCGGCGCCTGATTCCGGATCTCAGCTGCGAAGAAAACCTGCTGCTGCCGGCCTGGGCGGCGCAGCAGGCCGACGGCGCGGCGCGCCTGGAGAAGATCTACAAGCTGATCCCGGAGCTGCGCGAATTCGCGCAGCGCAAGGGCTCGCAGGTCTCGGGCGGCCAGCAGAAGATGGTGGCGATCGGGCGCGCGCTGATGTGCGGCACGAAGCTGCTGCTGCTCGACGAGCCGTTCGAGGGCGTGGCGCCGGCGCTGGCGCAGCGGCTGGTGGAGGTGGTGGCGAGCCTGAAGCGCGAGGGCATGACGGTGATCCTGTCGGAGTCCGACCTGCAGCATTCGGAACGCATGGTGGAACGCCTGTTCGTCATCGACCGCGGCACGCTCGCCACGCGTTGACCTCGTTTCCGGGTTGGCGTAGCTTTCCTTTCCATGGCCACCGTCGCGCAGATCCTGAAGTCCAAGGCCGAGCAGGCCGTGCACACGATTGCGCCCACGGCGTCGGTGTTCGAGGCGGTCAAGCTGATGGCCGAGAAGAACATCGGCGCCCTGATGGTCAGGGAGGGCGACAACGTCGTCGGCGTCGTCACCGAGCGCGACTACGCGCGTAAGGTCGTCCTCATGGCGCGCTCCTCGAAGGACACGCCGGTGCGCGACATCATGACTTCGAAAGTCCTGTACGTGCGCCCCGAGCAGACCAGCGAGGACTGCATGTCGCTGATGACCGAGAACCGCATGCGCCACCTGCCGGTCCTGGACAAAGGCAAGATGATCGGCCTGGTGTCGATCGGCGACCTGGTGAAGGACGTCATCTCCGAGCAGAAGTTCGTCATCGAGCAGCTCGAGCAGTACATCGCGCGCTGACAGCGCGCCAAACGGGGACAGGCCCCATTTACTTTAGCGTGGCGGCGATGCTGCGGATCTGCGCCGGCGTGTGCTCGCCGGCGAGCGGCGTTCCCGGAATCAGGTGCCGGCCCATGGCGAGCGGCCCGATCAGCACCGCTTCGAAATTGATCTCGCGCATCAGGCTCGTGGCCACGGCGATGGCGTGCACGTCGTCGCCGGCGATCGGCATGCCGGCACGCACGCCGCGGCGGCCCGCGAGCTCCGGCAGCCGCGCCGCGCCGATGGCGTTGAAGGCGCGCACCAGGCGCGCCCCAGGCAGCAACTCCGCCGTGGCGAGGCCGGCACCGCGCTCGCGCGCCCAGACCGCGATCTCGCGGTCGCGCGACGGAAACGGGTTGCAGGCATCGAGCA
>JBDTMD010000193.1:0-4885 GCA_039934435.1 Burkholderiales bacterium | reverse complement strand
GGACAACATCAAGATGGTGGTGACGCTGATCACGCCGATCGCGATGGAGCAGGGCTTGCGCTTTGCCATCCGCGAGGGCGGCAAGACCGTGGGCGCCGGCGTCGTCGCCAAAGTCATCGAATAGGGGCATAGCTCAACTGGCAGAGCGTCGGTCTCCAAAACCGAAGGTTGGGGGTTCGATTCCCTCTGCCCCTGCCAACCACTGACATGGCCGGAATTGACATATTCAAGCTGGTGGTCGCAGTTGCGCTGGTGGCGGGCGGTATCGCCGGTTATTACTGGCTCGGCGACAGTGCGCTGGTACTGCGCGTGCTTGCCGTAGTGGGGGGCATTGGTGCCGGCGCGGCAGTGGCGAGCTTCACCGTGCCCGGACGCGAGTTCGTGGTGTTCGCGCAGGAAGCGGTGGTCGAGGTGAAAAAGGTCGTTTGGCCGTCGCGCAAGGAGACGGTGCAGACGACCGCTGCGGTATTCGCGTTTGTGGTGGTGATGGCGTTGTTCCTATGGGCGAGCGACAAGACACTGGAGTGGGTTCTCTACGACCTGATTCTCGGATGGAAAAAAACATAAAACAGACAGAAGCGGGCAAGCGCTGGTACGTGGTGCACGCCTATTCCGGCTTCGAGAAGTCGGTACAGCGCGCGCTGGAGGACCGCATTACGCGCGCCGGCATGCAGGAGAAGTTCGGCAAGATTCTGGTGCCGGTGGAAGAAGTCGTGGAGATGAAGGGTGGCCAGAAGCACATGTCCGAGCGCAAGTTCTTCCCCGGCTACGTGCTGGTGGAGATGGAGATGGACGACGACACCTGGCACCTGGTGAAGAACACCAACAAGGTCACCGGCTTTGTCGGCGGCAGCGCGATGCGGCCGACGCCGATCACCGAAAAGGAAGTAAACGCCATCATGCAGCAGATGCGCGAAGGCGTCGAAAAGCCCAAGCCCAAGGTGCTGTTCGAGAACGGCGAAATGGTGCGCGTGAAGGATGGCCCGTTCACCGATTTCCAGGGCACCGTGGAAGACGTCAATTACGAGAAGAGCCGCTTGCGCGTGGCGGTCACGATTTTCGGACGCTCGACCCCGGTCGAGCTGGAATTCGGCCAGGTCGAGAAGGCCTGAGTCCGCGTCAATTACACGGGGAGAGCGCTGCGGCGTTCGCTTGCACCCGATAGGAGCCAGATATGGCGAAGAAGATAGTCGGTTTCATCAAGCTGCAGGTGCCGGCAGGCAAGGCGAATCCCTCACCGCCGATCGGTCCGGCGCTCGGCCAACGCGGCTTGAACATCATGGAGTTCTGCAAGGCGTTCAACGCGCAGACGCAAAAGGTCGAGCCGGGCCTGCCGCTGCCCGTGGTCATCACGGCGTATGCCGACAAGAGCTTCAGCTTCATCATCAAGACGCCGCCAACCACGGTATTGATCAAGAAGGCCGCCGGCATCGAATCGGGCAGTCCACGGCCGCACACCGACAAGGTCGGCAAGATCACGCGCAAGCAAGTCGAAGAAATCGCCAAGGCCAAGACGCCGGATCTGACGGCGGGCGATCTGGAGGCCGCGATGCGCACCGTGGCAGGAAGCGCGCGCTCCATGGGCATTCTGGTGGAGGGCCTGTAAATGGGCGCGATTTCCAAGCGTAGGAAGGCCATCGCCGGCAAGGCCGATCACAACAAGGCCTACACGGTGATCGATGCCATGAAGCTCATCAAGGAGACCGCGACCGCCAAGTTCGATGAGGCGGTGGACGTGTCGGTGAACCTCGGCA
Organism: Burkholderiales bacterium; assembly: GCA_039934435.1. Classification (GTDB taxonomy): domain Bacteria; phylum Pseudomonadota; class Gammaproteobacteria; order Burkholderiales; family SG8-39; genus JAABQT01. The sequence goes on along the minus strand of JBDTMD010000193.1, from coordinate 3,131 downwards.
TCGACACCTCGAAATCGGACCAGACCGTGCGCGGCGCGGTGGTACTGCCCGCCGGCACCGGCAAGGCTGTGCGCATCGCGGTCTTCGCGCAAGGCGACAAGGCGCAGGCTGCCAAGGCGGCGGGCGCCGATGTCGTCGGCATGGAGGACCTGGCCGAAAGCGTCAAGGCCGGGAAGCTCGATTTCGACGTCGTCATCGCCGAGCCTTCGGCAATGCGCGTCGTCGGCCAGCTCGGCCAGATTCTCGGCCCGCGCGGCCTGATGCCCAATCCCAAAGTCGGCACCGTGACGCCGGACGTGGCGGCGGCGGTAAAAAACGCCAAAGCCGGACAAGTGCAGTTTCGCGCCGACAAGACCGGGATCGTGCAATGCACGATCGGCCGAGCTTCATTCACGCCCGAGCAGCTGCGCGACAACCTCGCGGCACTGGTCGACGCGTTGAACAAGTCCAAGCCGCAGCACACCAAGGGCGTGTTTCTGAAGAAGCTCTCGGTGTCGAGCACGATGGGAATCGGCGTGCGGGTGGATCCCGCCACATTGCAGGCGCAGTAACGAACGATGGAACTTTGGGCTGCTGTTCCCCGGAACAGCTGCTGTCAAAGACCGTAGGGGCCCGGTGGGCTTAAACCAGCGATTGCCCTACGCAGACGGCGCACCCGAAGCAGGACTGCAGTTGCGGTTCCTGATTCAAGGTCGCCAGGGTGGAGGTCCGGGAGCGGGCTTCCGTTTGACCAACGCAAGGAGGTAGACCTTGAGTCTCAGTCTGGAGCAGAAGCAAGCGGTCGTAACCGAGATCGCGGCGCAACTGGCGAAAGCCCAGGCGGTCATCGTCGCGGAGAACCGCGGCCTGAGCGTCGAGGCGGTCACCAGCCTGCGCGCGAAAGCGCGAAAGGCCGGGCTTTACCTGCGGGTGCTGAAGAACACTCTCGCGCGGCGCGCCGTCAAGGGCACGCCGTTCGAGAAGCTGGGCGGGCAGCTTGCCGGTCCGCTGGTGTACGGCATTGCGCAGGACCCCGTGTCCGGGGCCAAGGTGCTGGCGGAATTCGCCAAGGACAACGAGCTTTTCGTGATCAAGGGTGGGGCGATGGCCAACGCCGTGATGTCCTCTTCGGACATCAAGACGCTGGCGACGATGCCCAGCCGCGAAGAGCTTCTGGCGAAACTTGCCGGCACGTTGCAGGCGCCCATCGCGAAGTTCGCGCGCACGCTGAATGAAGTCCCCGGGAAGTTTGCCCGGGCGCTCGCCGCGTTGCACGCCGCGAAGGAAAAGTCGGCTGCTTAATCAGGAACCCATTCGAGTCAGGAGATAGAACATGGAACGTGCACAGATTCTGGAAGCCATTTCGAGCATGACGGTCCTCGAGCTGTCGCAGCTCATCAAGGACGTGGAAGAGAAATTCGGCGTGTCGGCAGCAGCCGCGGTCGCGGTTGCCGCTCCGGGCGCGGGCGGCGGCGCGGCCGGAGGTGCCGCAGCGGAAGAGCAAACCGAATTCACGGTCATGCTCGCCGCCATCGGCGAAAACAAGGTGAGCGTGATCAAGGCTGTGCGCGAGGTCACGAGCCTGGGTCTCAAGGAGGCGAAAGACCTCGTGGACGGCGCGCCCAAGCCGGTCAAGGAGGGCGTGACCAAGGCCGAGGCCGAAACGGTCGCGAAGAAGCTCACCGACGCTGGCGCGAAAGTCGAGATCAAGTAAGGAACTTCGGAATCCGGGGCGGGTCATAGCGACCCTCCCCGGAAACCGGCCAAGGAAAGCACCCTCGCAGCCGAGGGTATTTTCCTTGTCATTTCAGGAACTTGCGGCCAGGAGCCTCCATGACCTATTCGTTGACCGAGCGTAAACGCATCCGCAAGAGCTTCGCCAAGCGTTCCACGGTGCAAACCGTGCCGTTCCTTATCGCCACGCAGCTCGAGTCGTACACCGCGTTCTTGCAGGCGCACATGGCCCCCGAAAGCCGCAGGAACGAGGGCCTGCAGGCGGCGTTTACCTCGATCTTCCCGATCACCAGCCATTCGGGCAACGCGCGGCTCGAGTTCGTCAGCTTCCAGCTCGGCGAGCCGCCGTTCGACGTCAAGGAGTGCCAGCAGCGCGGCCTCACCTACGCCAGCCCGCTGCGCGCCAAGGTGCGCCTCGTGATCTTGGACAAGGATGCGCCCAGGCCGACCACCAAGGAAGTGAAGGAGCAGGAGGTGTACATGGGCGAGATCCCGCTCATGACCACTACCGGCTCGTTCATCATCAATGGCACCGAGCGCGTCATCGTCTCGCAGTTGCACCGCTCGCCCGGCGTGTTCTTCGAGCACGACCGCGGCAAGACGCACAGCTCGGGCAAGCTGCTGTTCTCGGCGCGCGTCATTCCCTACCGCGGCTCGTGGCTCGATTTCGAGTTCGATCCGAAGGACGTGGTCTATTTCCGCGTCGACCGGCGCCGCAAGATGCCGGTGACGATCCTGCTGAAGGCGCTCGGCTTCACGCCCGAGCTGATCCTGAAGGAGTTCTTCGATTTCGACGGCTTTCACCTCGAGCCGAACCACGTGCTGTTCGAGGTCGTGCCCGAGCGCCTGCGCGGCGAAGTGGCACGCTTCGAGATCACCGACAAGTCCGGCAAGGCCATCGTCGCGAAGGACAAGCGCATCACGGTCAAGCACATCCGGGACATGGAAGCCGCGGGCATCAAGAAGATCGTGGCGCCGGATGAGTTCCTCATCGGACGCACGCTCGCGCACAACGTCGTGAACGCGGAGACCGGCGAGATTATCGCCAGCGCCAACGAGGAGGTCACCGAAACCCTGCTCGCCAAGCTGCGCGAGGCGAAGGTCGGCAAGATCCAGACGCTGTTCACCAACGATCTCGACCAGGGGCCCTACGTCTCGCAGACGCTGCGCACCGACGAGACCGTCGATGTCGACGCGGCGCGCGTCGCCATCTACCGCATGATGCGGCCCGGCGAGCCGCCGACGGAAGACGCTGTCGAAGCGCTTTTCCATCGTCTCTTCTACTCGGCCGACACCTACGACCTGTCGCGCGTCGGGCGGATGAAGTTCAACGCCCGGGTCGGCCGCAATGCGCCTGAAGGCGCGATGACGCTCTCGAACGAGGACATCCTCGACGTCGTCAAGATCCTGGTCGAGCT
>JBDTMD010000192.1:0-4886 GCA_039934435.1 Burkholderiales bacterium | reverse complement strand
TCCTGTTCTCCCACCCGAAGGACTTCACGCCGGTCTGCACCACCGAGCTGGGCTACATGGCCGGCCTGAAGCCCGAGTTCGACAAGCGCAACACCAAGATCATCGGCCTGTCCATCGACCCGGTGAGCGACCACAGCAAGTGGGTCGGCGACATCAAGGAGACCCAGGGCCATGCCGTCAATTACCCGATGATCGGCGATTCCGATCTGGTGGTGGCCAAGCTCTACGACATGATTCATCCCAACGCCAGCGGCGGCAAGCGCACCGCGGTCGACAACGCCACCATCCGCTCGGTGTTCATCGTCGGGCCCGACAAGAAGGTCAAGGCGATGCTGATCTACCCAATGAGCGCCGGACGCAATTTCGACGAGGTCCTGCGCCTTCTCGACGCGCTGCAGCTCAATGCCAAGCACGCGGTGGCGACGCCGGTCAACTGGAAGCCGGGGCAGGACGTCATCATCCCGACCTCGGTATCGGACGAGGAAGCGAAGAAGAAGTACCCGCAGGGCTTCAAGACGCTGAAACCCTATCTGCGGGTGGTCGCGCAGCCGAAGTAACGCCGGGCGACGCCCGGCCTAGCGGCGCTTGCGGTCGTGCCCCAGCCAGTGCGCGACCAGGGCGATCAGGCCCACGAGCGGCGCGCTCTGGGGAGCGGGCGGCGTGCTGTCCGCATGTGGCGCCATTCCGTGCCGGGCTTCGTTAATCTTGCCCAGGCCACCGGGAAAGGCTTCGGCGCCCATGGAGGCGAGGTCTTGGTCGCTTCTTCGTGGCATGGCGGTCGTTTCCCGGGCGGCCGTTACGTCATGCCGCGCGTTCGAAACTGCAATACGGCGCAGTTCCAGGCGCCGTGGCCACCTTCGGTTCGAGTTCGGCAAGTCTGGCGCACGCGAAGTACAGGAACAGGTCCAGTTCCAGAAGCTCCGCTGCTACGGTCACGCCTGCGCCCCGCAATGCCAAGCACTGGCCATGCACCGCTGCAAAACTTTCTCGCAGGTCCTCGGGCCGATTGACGGGCATCGGTTTCCGGTTTTCGTCGAAGGGCGCCCAACCCGCATCGACCGTCTGCAGATGCGCGATCAGCGCCGGCGACCAGGCGGCGAGATAGTCGCGCACCGCCGCGACCACGTCGGCAAGGCTCCGGGCCCCTGCCAGCAAACAGACGAATCGATCCGTCTTGATTGGCGATTCCAAATCGCTGCTGACAGTGTTCAATGCATCCTCCCATGGGGAACGGGATGACCGGCAGGAACATTCGACTCCTTATCCGTGGCGCGCGCTGTAAATGTCTGCAATGCGCGCCTGCGCGTGCGGCGATGCGAGATCGATTGGCGCGTGCGGCGAAGCGCAAATATCTGTTAGAGTTTTGCGCACCCTGACGCGAGGACGAGGGCGATGGTGAAGGACAAGGTGGTGCTCGTAACGGGTGCGGGCGGCGGCATCGGGCGCGATTTCGCGCTCGCCTTCGCGGCGCAGGGCGCGCGGGTGGTGGTCAACGACCTCGGCACTTCGGTGGCGGGCGAGGGCTCGAGCGCCAGCGCGGCGCAGAAAGTTGCCGACGAGATCAAGGCGCAGGGCGGCGAGGCAATCGCCAGCAGCGACAGCGTCGCCGACTGGGAATCCGCCAACCGCATCGTCAAGGCCGCCATCGACGCCTTCGGCCATCTCGACTGCGTCGTCAACAACGCCGGCATCCTGCGCGACCGCTTCTTCTTCAACATGTCGATCGAGGACTGGCGGTCGGTGATCGACGTGCACCTGAATGGCTCGTTCTACGTTTCACGGGCGGCCGCGCCCTATTTCAAGAGCCAGAACTCGGGCTGCTACGTGCACATGACCTCGACCTCGGGCCTGATCGGGAACCTGGGCCAGGCCAATTATTCGGCCGCCAAGCTCGGTATCGTCGGGCTGTCGAAGTCCATCGCCCTGGACATGGCGCGCTACGGGGTGCGCTCCAACTGCATCGCGCCGTTCGCCTGGAGCCGCATGATCGGCTCGATTCCCACCGAAACGCCGGAACAGAAGGCGCGCGTCGACAAGATGAAGGTCATGGACACCGCCAAGATCGCGCCGCTCGCCGTGTTCCTGGCGAGCGATGCGGCGCAGGAGGTGTCCGGGCAGGTCTTCGCCGTGCGCGCCAACGAGATCTTCCTCATGTCGCAGAGCCGGCCGATCCGCTCGGTGCATCGCGCAGGCGGCTGGACGCCGCAGGACATCGCCGATCACGGCATGCCGGCCCTGCGGCAAAGTTTCTTTTCCCTCGATCGCACCCAGGACGTGTTTACATGGGATCCCCTGTAGTCGACCACGCTTATACCGAGCTGCGCGAAGGCGTGCGCGCTTTGTGCGCGCAGTTCGATTCCGCCTACTGGCAGAAAGTGGACGAGGCACGCGCCTATCCGGAAGCCTTCGTCGATGCGCTGACCGCGGCAGGCTGGATGGCGGCGCTGATCCCCGACGAGTACGGCGGCTCCGGGCTGTCGCTCACCGAGGCGACGGTGATCATGGAGGAAGTGTCGCGCTCGGGCGGCAATCCCGGCTGCTGCCACGGCCAGATGTACAACATGAACACGCTGCTCAGGAACGGCTCGGAGGCGCAAAAGAAAAAGTACCTGCCGAAGATCGCCTCGGGCGAGCTGCGCCTGCAGGCGATGGGCGTGACCGAGCCGAGCGCCGGCACCGATACGACGAAGATCAAGACCGTGGCCGTGAAGAAGGGCGACCACTATGTGGTGAACGGACAGAAAGTGTGGACCTCGCGCCTGCAGCACTCCGATCTCATGATCCTGCTCGCGCGCACCACGCCGCTCGCCGAGGTGAAGAAGAAATCCGACGGCATGTCGGTGTTCCTGGTGGAGAAGAAAGCGGCGCTCGGCAACGGCCTGACGATGCGGCCGATCCGCAACATGGTGAACCACGAAACCAACGAAGTGTTCCTCGACAACCTCGAGATCCCGGCGGAAAACCTGATCGGCGAGGAGGGCAAGGGCTTTCGCTACATCCTCGACGGCTTGAACGCCGAGCGCATCCTCATCGCCGCGGAATGCATCGGCGACGGCCACTGGTTCGTCGAGCGCGCGACGAACTACGCCAAGGAGCGCGTGGTGTTCGACCGCCCCATCGGCCAGAACCAGGGCATCCAGTTTCCGATCGCCGAAGCGTACATGGAGGTCGAGGCGGCGAACCTGATGCGCTACAAGGCGGCCGCGCTCTACGACGCCCAGCAGCACTGCGGCGCCGAAGCCAACATGGCCAAGCACCTGGCCGCCAAAGCGTCGTGGGAAGCAGCCAACGTCTGCCTGCAGACGCACGGCGGCTTCGGCTTCGCCGCCGAGTACGACGTGGAGCGCAAGTTCCGCGAGACCCGCCTGTACCTGGTGGCGCCGATTTCCACCAACCTGATCCTGTCGTACCTCGCCGAGCACGTGCTGGGGCTGCCGCGATCGTTCTAGGGCCGGCCGGCGCCGTCGGCTAGAATTCAGCGCGCGATCGAGCGGACACCGAGTGCCGCTCATCGCGCGACGTACGCCATGCGCATACTTGTTTCCAATGACGACGGCTACTTCTCTCCCGGCATCGCGCTTCTCGCCGAGCGGCTGACCGCGCTCGGCGAGATCACGGTCGTCGCCCCGGAGCGCGACCGCTCCGGCGCCTCGAACTCGCTGACGCTCGACCGGCCGCTGTCGGTGCGGCGCGCGGCCAACGGTTTTTTCTTCGTCAACGGCACGCCCACCGACTGCGTGCATCTCGCGGTCACGGGGCTGCTCGATTTCCAGCCCGACATCGTCGTTTCCGGCGTCAATCTCGGCGCCAACATGGGCGACGACACGATCTATTCCGGCACCGTGGCGGCCGCGACCGAGGGATTCCTCCTCGGCATCCCGTCGCTTGCCGTATCGCTGGCGAGCAAGGAAGGCCGCTTTGTTGCCACCGCGGTCGACGTGGCGCTGCGGCTGGTCGAGCGCTTCCGGCGCTCGCCGCTCGGGCAGCCGGTGCTGCTCAACGTGAACGTTCCCGACGTCGCCGGCGAGGCGCTCGGCGCGCTCGAAGTGACGCGGCTGGGGCGGCGGCACAAGGCCGAGCCGGTGGTGAAGATGCGTACGCCGCGCGGCGAGCAGGCGTACTGGATCGGCGCCGCGGGCGCCGCCGCGGACGCCGGGCCGGGCACCGACTTTCACGCCGTGGCGAGCGGCCGCGTGTCGGTGACGCCGTTGCAGATGGACCTCACGCATCACGCGCAGCTGGCGCCGGTTCGCGACTGGCTGGGGTCATGAACGCGCGCGGGCCGCGCGACGCCGCCGGCATCGGCATGACCTCGCAGCGCACGCGCGCGCGCATGGTCGAGCGACTGCGCGAGAAGGGCATCCGCGACGAGCGCGTGCTCGCGGCGATGGGCGCCGTGCCGCGCCACCTGTTCGTCGACGAGGCGCTGGCCAGCCGCGCCTACGAGGACACGGCGCTGCCGATCGGCTTCAGCCAGACGATTTCGCAGCCCTACGTCGTGGCGCGCATGATCGAGTCGCTGATTGGCGACAACGGCGTGCCGGGACGCGTGCTCGAGATCGGCACCGGCTGCGGCTATCAGGCGGCGGTGCTGGCGCGCCTGGCGCGCGAGGTGTACTCGGTAGAGCGCATTCGCGCGCTCCTGGAGCGCGCGCGGGCGAATCTTCGCGGCCTGCGGCTGTCGAATCTGCGGCTGACGCACGGCGACGGCAATCTCGGGCTGGAGGCCGGTGCACCGTTCGACGCCATCATCGTGGCGGCGGCGGCGCGCGCCGTGCCGCAGGCCCTCTTACGGCAATTGGCCCAGGGTGGCAGAATGGTGCTGCCGCTGAAAACGGCGCCGGAGGCGCGCGGAGTGCAGCACCTGGCGCTGCTGGAACGCGGCG
>JBDTMD010000191.1:0-4896 GCA_039934435.1 Burkholderiales bacterium | reverse complement strand
CGACAACCGCGTGCTGTTCCACCGCGTCGCCAACACGCTCAACTACCTCGACATCCGCACCGTGATCGTGTCCTGCGGCACCTGCCTCGATCAGCTGGAGAAGTACGAGTTCGAGAAGATCTTTCCCGGCTCGCGCCTGCTCGACATTCACGAGTACCTGCTGGAAAAAGGCGTCAAGCTGGAAGGTGTCGAAGGTCAGCGCTATCTGTACCACGACCCCTGCCATACGCCGATGAAGCAGCATCGGCCGCTCGAGACGGTGCGCGCGCTGACCGGCGCCGCCGTCGAGCTGAGCGAGCGCTGCTGCGGCGAATCGGGCACGCTGGCGACGACGCGGCCCGACGTCTCGACGCAGGTGCGCTTCAGGAAGGAACAGGAGCTGAAGCGCGACGTCGCCGCGCTCGCTGCCGCCGGCCCGGTGAAGGTGCTCACCTCGTGCCCGTCGTGCCTGCAGGGCCTGGCGCGCTTCGACGAAGCCGCCGGCACGCAGGCCGACTACATCGTGGTGGAGCTGGCGCGGCGGCTGCTCGGCGAGAACTGGCTGCCGGAGTTCGTCGCCAAGGCCAACGCGGGTGGCATCGAGCGCGTGCTGCTGTAGAGTACGCCGCGATGAGCCAGCCGAGCTCCCTGCAGCTGCCCGAAATCAATCCCGCGGCGCAGCCCGAATTCGCCGACGGCGCGAGCGCCAAGGCCTGGCTCGAGCACGTGCCGCTCGCCAACGTCTCGGCCGCGCAGCACCAGCTGCTGATCCAGCTCGAGGAATTCAACCGCTACGCCGCCGACCCCGAGCACCGCTTTGCGGCGCTGGAGGCGGTACGCGAGGCGGCGAACTTCGTGCAGATCGAACAGGCCAAGCGCTTCGCCAACCGCGCGCTGCCGATGCAGGAGACCGAGGCGGCGCTGTTCGAGGACACGATCGAACTGTGGGAGCAGATGCGCCTCGGCTACCTGCACTGCCTCGAGGCGAATGCTGCGACGCTGCGCCCGAAACTCGCGCTGATCGCCCAGCGCGCGCTCGCCTACTCGGGACTGCGCATGTTCCACCACTACCGCGCCTACCGCCAGGTGCCGGGGCGCGACTGGCGCCACCTGCACCAGGTGTACGCGCGCGCCGAGCGCGAGGGCATCGCCGACCAGGCGGTGAAGGATTACCTGAACCGCGACGTGCACGACACCTCGCCGCGCATCGCCTACATGCGCGCCATGCTGATGGGCATGTGCAGCCCGCACGAGCTCGCGCCGCGCCAGCTGACGTTCGTCGCCTACCTGCTCGAGCGCTGGGCGGACAAGGTCGAGGTGTCGCGCTCGCCGATCGCCGAGGGCGAGGTGCCGCCGCTGACGGTCGACCTGGCGGGCGAGAGCTGCGCCGACCGCGGCCCCGTCGAAGGCAAGGAATTGCGCCACCTCGATGCGCGGCGCCTGGCGAAGAGTCTGCGCAATCGCGTCGCGCTGCTCAGAAAAGGCGAGTCGCCGGCGCGGCTCGCGCTGGGCGAGGACTGCGTGCAGCCCTCGTGCGAGCAGCTGCTTGTGTTCCTGTACCGGCAGTGGTGCCAGTCGCGCCAGGTGCGCGGCGCCGACCGCAAGCGCGCGGTTGACACGGCGCAGGCCTGCACCGGCCTCGCCGCCATCCACTACTACGTTTCCGGCAGCGTGTTTCGCGGCGCCACCAGCGTCAAGGACCTCACCTCCAAGCAGCGCGACGAGATCGCGACCTTCGGTCGCGTCAGCACGCGCGACGAGGAAGACTACAGCGTGGCGCAGGGTTTCCTGCTCGAGCAATGGCGCATCGAAGACGAAAGCGCGCAGGGCCTGAAGATGGAACGCCGCGCCGGCAATTCCGGACGGCGCATGGCGCCCGGGCAGCTGGTCGGCGTGCGGCCCGCCGACGCCAAGAGCTTTCAGATCGGCCACGCGCGCTGGCTGATGGTCGGCGAGCGCGGCGAGCTGGTCTGCGGTGTGAAGCTGCTGCCCGGGCTGCCGCTCGCCGCGGCCGTGCGCGGCACCGGCGTCAACGCCGCCGACGAAACGTACGTGCAGGCCATCGCCCTCGCCGCCGTGCCGGCGCTGCAGGCGCCGCCCTCGCTCGTGCTGGCGCCGGGCTGGTTCAGGCCCAAGCGCGTCATCGAGGCTGCGATCCAGAAGCCGATGCGCGTGCGCCTTCTGGAGGTGCTCGAGCGCGGCACCGACTTCGAGCGCATTGCCTACGAGGTGCTGCCGGCCTAGGCGGCCGCGCACGCCGGGTCGGTGGGGGCGACGCGCTGCGCCGGGAACACGGCGCGAAAGCTGGAGCCCTTGCCGAAGCGGCTCTCGACCTCGAAAGTTGCCTGATGGCGCTTGAGCACGTGCTTGACGATCGCGAGCCCCAGCCCGGTGCCGACGGTTTCGCGCGGCGAGAACGGCTTGGTCACGTAATCGTCGGCGCCCGCTTCCAGCCCCGCCGCCTTGTCCGCCTCGGTGCCTTTCGCGGTCAGCAGGATCATCGGGATCGCCGGCTCGTCCTCCACCAGCAGGATATTGGCGGGCATGGTGACGATATTAAGAATGTTTCGTGACGGTATTGTTGCAGAAGGCGTGGGTTATCATCGCTGGGGACGCCGACCCCTACTGACGCGGACGCGTCCTGGGGCAAGGCGGTAGTGTAAGCGGGCGCTAACTTATGCCAGACACCGATTTCGGCTTCGAGCGCATTCCGGAGCGTGCTAAGCGCGCGCAGGTCGGCCGCGTGTTCGATCGCGTCGCACCGCGCTACGACCTGATGAACGACCTGATGTCGCTCGGCCTGCACCGGCTGTGGAAGGCTTTCGCCGTCGGTGTGGCGCGCGTGCGCGCGGGCGAGCGCGTGCTCGACATCGCTTCGGGCAGCGGCGATCTGGCGGGTGCGTTCGCGCGTCGGGTCGGGCCGACGGGCGAAGTCTGGGCCACCGACATCAACCGCAGCATGCTCGAGCGCGGCCGCGACCGGCTGCTCGACGCCGGTTGCCGGCTGCCCGCCGTGCAGTGCGACGCCGAGCGCCTGCCGTTTCCCGCCGACCACTTCGACTGCGTCAGTGTCGCCTTCGGCCTGCGCAACATGACGCACAAGGACGTTGCGCTCGCCGAGATGGCGCGCGTGCTGCGGCCGGGCGGTCGCCTGGTGGTGCTGGAATTCTCCCGCGTGTGGAAGCCGCTCGAAAAACCGTACGCCCTGTACTCCTTCAGCGTGCTGCCGTGGCTGGGCGAGCGCGTCGCCGGTGACGGCGGCGCCTACCGCTATCTCGCGGAATCGATCCGCATGCACCCTGACCAGCCGGCGCTCGCCGCCATGATGGAACGCGCCGGCTTCGACGCGGTCGAATATTTCAATCTCAGCGCGGGCGTCGCCGCCGTGCATCGCGGCGTCAAGCTGGGATAGCATCGCGAAATTGATCGACACACTGACGAAAAGGAGAGCGCGCTTCATGAGCAAAGGGTGGCTGGGAGCCGTGGCCGTGCTGCTGGGACTGGCGATCGCTATGCCCGACGCGGAGGCGCGCCGCCTGGGCGGCGGGCGCACACTGGGCGCGCAGCGCAATGTCACCGCGCCACCGGCGGCGGTGCCCGCCAAGCCGGCGCAGGCCGCACCGGCGGCGGCACCTGCGGCTGCCTCCGGCAGCAAATGGGCGCCCCTGCTAGGCGGCCTCGCACTCGGCGGGCTGCTCGGCGCGTTCTTTACCGGCAATCCGCTCCTCGGCACGATCCTCAGCGTGCTGCTCATCGGCGTGCTGGTGTTCGCCGGCCTGGCGCTGGTGCGCATGCTGCGCGCGCCGCGCGCCGCACCGCCCGCATTTCAGTACGCCGGACTGGGTAGCGAAACGGTGGCTGCGCCGCCGCCTTCGCAGGCCGCGGGCTTCGACGCGCGCTTTCCGGGCAGCCCGGCGAGCGCGCACCTGCCGGCCGGCTTCGACGCGCCGGGCTTCCTGCGCGCCGCCAAGGAGAATTTCATCCGCCTGCAGATGGCGAACGACAGCGGACGGCTGGACGAGCTGCGCGACGTGACCACCACCGGCATGTTCGAAACGCTGCGCGCGGACGCCGGCGCCGGGCAGCTGACCGACGTGGTGACGCTGCACGCCGATCTGCTCGAAGTCGCCACCGAGGACGACCGGCACTGGGCGAGCGTGCGCTTTTCCGGGCTGGTGCGCGAGACTCCGGGCACCGAGCCGGCGAGCTTCGAGGAGGTGTGGAACCTCGTGAAGCCCGCGAACGGCTCGAGCGGCTGGCTGCTGGCCGGCATCCAGCAAATGCACTGATCGCTCTATACTCTGGCGCAGGGCCACCTTAGGGTGGCCCTTTTTGTTTTCATGGCGACACTGGAATCCCCGCTGGTGCTGGCGCTGAACCGGTTGCTCGAGACCGAGGCCTGGGCGCGCGAGCGCCTCGCGCCTTTTGCCGGCGAAACGGTGGAATTCCGCGCGCCGCCGCTGCCGGCGCTGCGCTTTGCCATCGTCGAGGGCGGGCGCCTCGCGCCCGGTGCCATAGCCAGCCTCACCCTCACGCTGCAGCCCGGGTCGCTGCCGGCGCTGCTGCGCGGCGAAGAGCATTTCATGCGTAGCGTCGGAATTGAGGGCAATTCCCAGTTGGCGCAGGAGGTGCTGCATCTTGCGCGCCACCTGCGCTGGGACGCCGAGGAGGACCTGTCGAAGCTCGTCGGCGACGCGGCCGCCCACCGCCTGGCGGGGCTGGCGCGCGACTTCGCCGCCTGGCAGCGCGACGCCGCGCGCCGGCTCGCCGAGAGCTTCATGGAGTACGCGCAGGAGGAAGGACGACTGCTCGCGCCGCGCGCCGGCTACGCCGCCTTTGCCGCCGAGGTCGCGCAGCTGCGCGACACGCTCGAGCGGCTGGAAAAGCGCATCGAGCGCCTCGCATGAGCCGGCTGCT
>JBDTMD010000190.1:0-4901 GCA_039934435.1 Burkholderiales bacterium | reverse complement strand
TGGCCGAAGGCCTGATCAAGGTCGAGGACGACTTTTCGCGCAATTTCCTGATCGAGAACATCCGCATCGAGAAGGCGCACGCCGAGCACTGGATCTGGATGGGCGAGGGCTTCGGCCTGAACCGCCAGCAGATGCTCAGCATCGCCGAAGGCGAGAACCCCGTGCTGCGCGACGTGCAGTCGCTGACCGACTGGATGTGGCGCGTGAACACCAAGGGCTCGCTCGCCGAGGCGGTGGCGGCGACGAGCTTCGCCATCGAAGGCGTCGCCGGCGCGCTCGCCCGCGAGGTCGCCGCCGGCTTCGAGGCCTACGGCAAGTGCGCGGGCGTCAACATGAACCCGCGCACCTACAAGTGGATCCGCGAGCACGCCCACTACGACGACGAGCACCCGAAGTTCGCGCTCGAAATCGTCAAGCACTATGCAGTGACCGAGCGCATGCAGCGCCAGGTCATGAACGCCGCCAAGCGCAGCCTGGAGCTGCTCAACCTGGCGCTGACCACCTCCTCGCAGCACGCCGCCATGGCCGCGGCGCCGGCGGCCGAGGCGCGCGCCGCCTGAGCGCGCCGGCCGCACGGCCGGCGCCGCGCTATTTCCTGCTCGATTCGTCTCCCGGGCCGGAGGGGAATTTGTTCGAACCAATGCGGATGACGAGCGTCGCCAGCGCCAGGATCAGGATCGCGCCGGTGGCGTAGAACAGGTTCAGCTCCGGCCGGTGGTGCAGCTGGACAGCGGCGGATTCTGGCGCGGCCGCGCGCCTTCGGCAACCCGCGGCTGGCGCGTTTCGCGCGCGGCGCGCAGACTTCGGTGCGGTGACCACCGACTACCTCGATACAGAGTTGTCGCGCGCCTGGATCGAGGCGCTCGAGGGACCGACGCTGCTCGAGTTCGGCAGCCCGACCTGCGGCCACTGCCGGCGCGCGCAGCCGCTGATCGCCGCCGCGCTGGCCGCGCATGCGCGCGTGCGGCATTTGAAGATCGCCGACGCGAGCGGCCGGCGGCTCGGTCGGCTGTATGGCGTGAAGTTGTGGCCGACGCTGGTGCTGCTCGACAGTGGCAGGGAAATTTCGCGCCTGGTGCGACCGACCAACGTCGGCGACATCGGCGCGGCGCTGCAAAGAATCGATCGGCCCGCCAGCCAGTAATTTTCCGAGGGGAACCGGACTAAGGCGCGACTTTTACGCACACCTTGCCGTGCACTTTGCCTTCCTGCATGTCCCGCTGCGCGGCCGCCACATCTTCCAGCCCGATGGTTCGCGCCACGCGCGGTCGCAACACCTTGGTCGCGGCGAGCTCCGCGAGATCCCGCAGCTGAGCGGCATCGGTCTTGAGCATGAACGGCACGGCATGCTGCCGCGAAACCAGGCCAACCAGCTTCGCGGTCAGGAACATGGCTGGTTTTGGAAAAGTGTTCAGATACCAGCCAGTCGGCGACAAGAGCCGGCGCGCCTCGCCAAACGACGACGTTCCCGCGGCGTCGAGAATCACGTCGTAGGTTGCGTCGGTCTGCCGCCAGTCCGTAGTCCGGTAATCGATCACTTCGTGCGCGCCGATGCCGCGCACATAGTCGAGATTGGCGGTGCCGCACACGCCCGTGATCCGGGCCCAAAGCGAGCGTGCGATCTGCACCGCGCTCGAGCCCACGCCGCCCGAAGCGCCGGTCACGAGGACCGACTGGCCTTTGCGCAGCCGCGCAATGCCGACCAGCGCCTGCAGCGCCGTGCCGGATGCCACCGGCAGGCAGGCAGCCGTTTCGTCGCTGACGGCTTCCGGCGTTGCGGCGATCAGGTCGGTGCCGATGATCAGCGTTTCCGCACAGGTGCCGCGCCCGCCCATCGGATTGACGGAGCCGAAGACGCGCTGACCTACGGCGAAAGCTTTTACCTCGGCGCCGAGCGCGCCGATGCGGCCGGCGAAATCCTTGCCGGTGATCGCGGGGAGACTGGGCTTGCGGATGGCGCGGAATATGCCGGCACGCAGCTTGAAATCGACCGGATTCAGGCTCGCCACGCTGACGCGCACCTGGACTTCGTTCAGCGCGGGCTCGGGCGCCGGGATGTGGCGCAGCACGAGGACGGACTCGTCGCCATATTGCTCGTACATCACGCAACGCATAGCGGAGTCCTCTTGGCAGATCGGCGGTTGCGCTGAGCTATCGTGGATACGCCCCACTATTTACGTCCACCGTCGTTCCCGATACGTAGTCCGGACTCGAACTCCCCAGCCACAGGATGACGCGCGCCACTTCCTCCGGCGTGCACGGACGCCCGGCGTGCACCGAGCGCATGACGCCGTCCTTCCTCGATTGGGGCAGTTGCTCGTACATCGGAGTAAGCGTAGGGCCCGGCGCGACCGCATTGACGAGCACGCCGTCCTTGCCAAGGTTCGCGGCGTAGCTCTTGGTGATGTTGAGCAGCGCGGCCTTGGTCGCGCCGTACCAGAGGTCGGGGTGGCCGGTGAATGCGGCGACCGAGCCGAGATTGACGATGCGGCCGGATTTTCTCTTTCGCATCTGCGGCGCCACTGCCTCGATCAAGGCGACCGGCGCGCGCAGGTTGACCGTCAGGATCTCGGCAACGTGCGCTTCGGGAATCGCGTCGTAAGGCTCGCAATAGAGCACGCCGGCGTTGTTCACCAGCGTGTCCACTGTGCCGAGTTTCGCGATCATGCGCGGGATGCCGGCAAGGTCGGTGACGTCGTAATCGACGCGCTGGCCGGCGATCTCCTTGCCGAACTGCTTGTCGAGCGCGAAGACTTTCCAGCCTTCCTTGAGGAACGCCTGCGCCGTGGCGAGCCCGATGCCGCGGCCCGCGCCGGTGACGAGGACCGCCGGCACGCTAGCCGGCGAGCCCGGGCATGGTGAAGCCGGCGGCCTTCAGCTCCGGGATCAGCGCGGCTTCCTGCGCCTTGTCGAGTTCGACCAGCGGCGGGCGCACGCGGCGCCACTCGGCGTCGTTGCCGAAATGCGCGACCACCGATTTCAGCGCCGGGATCATCGGGTAATTCTGCATGATCTTGCGCGTCGCGCCGATGCCGGCCTGCAGCTTGTCGGCCTCGCCCGAGCGCCAGTTCCTGAACACCTGGTCGATCGGCCCGGGGTTGACGTTTGCGGTCGCGCTGATGCAGCCGACGCCGCCGTGGCGCATGCCCTCGAGCAGGAAGCTTTCGCTGCCCGGGAAGACGTCGAAGCCGGACTTGCCGAACTCGTCCAGCATCGCCTTGGTGTTCGACCAGTCGCCGGACGAGTCCTTGGCGCCGGCGATGATGCCGGGATACTTGGAGAGCAGCCGGCCGATGAGTTTCAGCGTGATCGGCACCTGCGAAACCGGCGGGATGTGGTAGAGGTAGATGCGCAGGCGCTCGTTGCCGACGCGCTCGATCACCTCCGAAAAGTAGCGGTACAGTCCTTCGTCCGAGACGCCCTTGTAATAGAACGGCGGCAGCATCAGCACGCCGGCGCAGCCCAGCTTCATCGCGTTCGCCGTCAGGCGCACGGTGGCGGGCAGCGCGCAGTGCCCGGTGCCCGGCATCAGCGCCGAGCCCGGCACCCCGGCGTGAACCAGCGCCGCCATGAGCGAGAGTTTCTCTTCGAGCGACAGCGAATTGGCTTCGCTGTTGGTGCCGAAGATCGCCAACCCGGTGCAGCCGCTCCTCAGTAGCCACTTGCAGTGGCGCACGAAGCGCTCAGTGTCGGGCGAGAGGTCCGCCTTGAACGGCGTGATCACGGGGGAGAGCACGCCCTGCAGGCGCGCGGCGGCTTTGGCAAGGGTGGCGGTCGGGGAGGCGGAGAGGGCCATGGCAGGGTCGCGCAGGTTTTGTGAGACGACATTATGCGCGTGGCGGGGGCGCTCGGTACACTGCGCGCCATGAACCGGCTCGAACGCGCCATCAATATCGAGGACCTGCGCCGCATGGCGAAAGCGCGCCTGCCGCGCTCGGTGTTCGACTTTTTCGACGGCGGCGCGGAGGAGGAGGCGACGCTCGCCGGCAATCGCGCCGCTTTCCAGTGCGTGCGGCTGCTGCCCAAGGTGCTGGTGAACGTGAGCAAGGTCGATACCGGAGTGGACATTTTTGGCCAGCGCTCGAACCTGCCGATGGCGATCGCGCCGACCGGAGCGATCGGCGCCGGGCGCAACGGCGCCGACCTGATGATCGCGCGCGCGGCGTGCGCCGCGGGCATCCCCTACACGCTGGCGACGCCGGCCACCAACTCGATCGAGGAAATCGCCGACCAGGCGGGCGGGCGCCTGTGGTTCCAGCTCTACCTGCTGAAGAAACTGGACATGCGCATGGAGCTCGTGCGCCGCGCGCACGCCGCCGGCTACGAGGCGCTGCTCGTCACGGTGGACCTGGCGACGGCGGGCAAGCGCGAGCGCGACCTGCGTAACGATTTCGCGGCGCCGTTCCGGCCGACCTGGCGCAACTCGCGCGATGTGCTCCTGAAGCCCGCCTGGCTGTTCGACATGGCGCGCCACGGCATCCCGGAGATGAAAAATCTCGAGGGACTGGTGCGCTCCTCGACCCGCATGACCGACGTCGCGGCTTCCGTCGGCCGCGAGCTCGATGCCGCGTTCGACTGGGATCAGCTGAAGACGCTGCGCGACGCCTGGCCGGGGAAGCTGCTCCTGAAGGGCATCGTGCATCCGGGCGACGCCGAGCGCGCCGTTGCCGCGGGCTGCGACGGCGTCGTGGTCTCCAACCACGGCGGGCGCCAGCTCGACGGCGCGGTGGCGGCGCTCGATGCGCTGCCGGCAGTGGTGCGCGCGGCGGGCGGGAAGCTCACGGTGCTGATCGACGGCGGCGTGCGCCGCGGCGTCGATCTGCTGAAGGCGCGCGCGCTCGGCGCCACCGCCGTGCTCACCGGGCGGGCGACGGTGTTCGGCGTCATGGCCGGGGGCGAGG
>JBDTMD010000189.1:0-4922 GCA_039934435.1 Burkholderiales bacterium | reverse complement strand
TACCCGCGGCGATGATCGGCGTGGCGTTGTAGGTGAGCGATTGCGCCTGGCGCGCGGCGTACAGCAGCTCGGGCAGCGCCACCACGCTGGCGAGCGATGTCAGCTTGATCACCTCCAGCGTGTTCGAGACCAGGTCCGGCACCACGTTCTTCACCGCCTGCGGCAGCACGACGTACGCCATGGTCTGCGGCACCGACAGGCCGGTCGAGCGCGCCGCCTCGTGCTGGCCGCGCGTGATCGACTCGATGCCGGCGCGGAAGATCTCGCCGTAGTAGCTCGAGGTGTTGAGCAGAAAGGACAGCGCCACCGCGACGAACGCCCCCGGACTGAAGCCGAGAAACGGCAGGCCGAAGGCGATGAACATCAGCAGCACGAGCGGCGGGAAGGCGCGGAAGAAATCGACGTAGACGATGACCAGCCAGCGCACCGCGCGGTGGCGCGAGGTCGAGCACAGCGCGACCAGCAGGCCGCCGGCGAGGCCGAGCGGCACCACCACCAGCGTCAGCTTCACCGTCATCCAGAACCCGGCGAGCAGCAGCGGCCAGGCCTGCGACAGGATCTGGACGTTGAAAAAGCTGTCGATGAGCCGGTCCATGGCGTCAGCGCTTCCAGGCGAAGCGCGTCTCGACCCAGCGGCCGAAGTACACCACCGGGATGAACAGGATCAGGTAGGCCACGGCGCCGAGCAGCAGCGGCGAGGGGTTGTAGGAGAACGAGTACGCGGTCTGCGCCTGGTACAGGATCTCGCCCACCGCCACCACCGCGCCAAGCGCGGTGCCCTTGGTGATGGCGATGGTGCGGTTGGTGAGCGGCGGGATGGTGAGGCGCACCGCCTGCGGCATGACGACGTCGGTGAGCGTCTGCACGAAGCTCAGGCCCGTGGAGCGCGCCGCCTCCCACTGCCCCTTGGGCACGGCGAGGATGCCGGCCCAGAAGATCTCCTCGGCGAACGCCATCAGCACGAGCGACAGCGCGAGCCAGGTGGCGATCCACGCCGACATGCGGATGCCGATGGTGGGCAGCGCGAAGTAAAAGCCGATGATGAGCACCAGCGGCGGCAGCGCGCGCAGCACGTCCACGCCGACGATGATGAAGAAATTGAGCACCCGGATGCGGAATGCACGCAGCAGCGCGAGCAGCAGCCCCGAGGCGATGCCGGCCAGCACCACCGCCAGGGCAATCTGCACGGTGACGAAGAACCCCTCGACGATCTTCGGCAGGTACTGCTGCATCACCTGCAGGTTGAAGAACGTGTCGGCGAGGCGCTCGAGCTGCACGGTCAATGCTCGATGCTGGCGATGAATTCGCGGATGCGCGGGTGCTCGGGCGCGTTGAACAGCTTCTCCGGCGGGCCCTGCTCGACGATCAGGCCGTGGTCCATGAACACCACGCGGTCGGCCGCGCTCCTCGCGAAGCGCATCTCGTGGCTCACCACCACCATGGTCATACCCGACTCGCGCAGCTCGCGCATCACCGCCAGCACGCTGCCCACCAGCTCCGGGTCGAGCGCCGAAGTCGGCTCGTCGAACAGCATGATCGCCGGCTCGAGCGCCAGCGCGCGCGCGATCGCCACGCGCTGCTGCTGGCCGCCGGAGAGCTCGTTCGGGAAGCTTCTCGCCTTCTCGGCGAGGCCGACGCGCTGCAGCGCCGCGTGTCCGGCGCGCTCGGCTTCAGCGCGCGGCTGGCCGACGACTTTCCGCAGCGCGAGGGTGACGTTGCCAAGCGCATCGAGGTGCGGGTAGAGGTTGAACGACTGGAACACCATGCCGATGCGCCGGCGCACGGCGTTGATGTCGGTGCCCGGCGCCATGACGTCGACGCCCTCGACCCGGATCGAGCCCGAGCTCGGCTCCTCGAGCCGGTTGCAGCAGCGCAGCAGCGTGCTCTTGCCCGAGCCCGAAGGGCCGATGACGAACACCAGTTCGCCCTTCGCGACGGCGAGGTCGATGCCTTTCAGGACCTCGAGGGGGCCGAAGGACTTGTGCAGCCCCCGGACTTCGAGGATCGGCCGATCGCCGCCCAACGGCTTACTTGCAGCTCGGCGTGTGCTCCTTCGGGTCGTACCCGGCCATGCCCGGCACGCCGTAGCCCGGGAATACGGTCACCGTGGCCGAGCCCGCCGGTGCGTTCTGGCCGAACCATTTCTTGTACAGGCGCGCGAGCGTGCCGTTCAGCTTCAGGCATTCGATCGCCTCGTCGACGGCGTTGCGCAGCGCCGGATCGTCCTTGCGGAATGCCGCGCCCCACACCAGGCCCTGGTCGACCGTGAGCGAGGCGAGCTTGGTCTGGCCGTTCGCCTTCACCACCGAGTAGGCGGCCACCGTGTTGCCCGACATCTGCACATCCGCGCGGCCCGACATCAGCGCCTGCACCGAATCGGCATTGGTGCCGAAGGATTCGACCTTGAAGCCGTACTTGGCGGCGTTCTCCTGCGCCCACTTGTCGTAGGCCGAGCCGCGGTTGAGCGAGACGGTCTTGCCCTTGAGGTCTTCCAGGGTCTTGATGTCGGCCGCTTTTGCCGGCACCACGAACGCGTAGTAGGTGTTGAGGTAGCCCTCGGCGAACAGCAGGTTCTGCGAGCGCTCGACCGTCACCGTGGTCGGCGCGCCGACGAAGCTGATCTGCCCGGCGTTCATCGCCGGAATCAGCCCCGAGAACTGGCCGGCGAAGATCTCGATCTTGCGGCCCATCTGCTTGCCGATCTCGTTGATCAGGTCGACGTTGAAGCCCTCGATGCCGCCGCCGAGCTTGGGCATGGCGTGCGGCGCGAACGTGCCGTCGACGCCGGCGATGAGCCCCTTGTCCTGGGCGAGGGCCGCGCCGGCGAATGCCGCGGCGATGAGCGTGATGGCGATGCGTCGCATGGTTTCTGCTCCCCGTGTCCGGATGAATGGCGGATTACAGCATCTTTCCGCCGGTGCGCAAAGGAGCCGCGCGAAACGCGCTCAGATCTGCGCCCGGATGCGCCGCGTCTGCTGCAGCAACTCTTCCCACAGGCCGTCGGTGTCCTTGCGGAAGACGACCTCGCGGTCGGCGTCGAGCACGCTCCACAGGCCGCGATCGATCTCGCGCCGCAGCTCGCCCGGGCGCCAGCCGACGTAGCCGACGTAGTAGCGCGCGTCGTTCGGCGTGCTCTCGATGACGTGGTCGATGGTGCTGGCGCGGAACGCGAGGTACAGGTTCTTCATCAGCGGCACCGATCCCGAGCCCGGGGTTTCGTCGGTCTTCACCAGCGCCACCAGCGCGCCGCGCGAGAACGGGCCGCCGTAGTACACGGGGTCGAGGACTTTCTGTGACGGCTCATGCTCCGGAAACAGACTCGTCAGCGAGCGGCGCGTCGGCCGGTTGATGATCACGCCGACGTGCCCGCCGCTGGGCGCGGGCGCCGCGATCAGCACCGTCTGCCGGTAGTCCAGGTCGCGAAACATCGGGTTCGCGACCAGGAAAACCGCTGCATCTTCCTGCGCTTGCGCCACCGGCAGCCCGGCGGCCGCCAGCAAGGCCATGCCGGCGAGGAATCGCAAGGTCTTCACCGAGGCATTGTAGCGCGATCGATTTCGGGCGTATTTTGCTTTCTCAGGTCTTCGGCCCTTCGGCCTTCGTCCGCAGTTCTTCCCAAAGCCTGCTCGTGTCCTCGAGAAAAAGCAGCGCTTCGTCCGCGGGCAGCACGTACCACGAGTCGCGGTCGAATTCGCTTTCGAGCTGACCCGGCGCCCAAGCCGAGAAGCCCGAGTACAGGCGATAGCGCGCGTCGCTGCCTTCGATGAGCGCCGCCAGGTTTTCCGGATGCATGCTGAGGTAGACGTTCTTGAGCACATGGAAGGCCGCCGCCGGCGGCGCCTCGCTCGACGCGAACAGCGCGACCAGGCTGCGGATCATGACCGGGCCGCCGAACCAGAGTGGCTTGCCTTCGTGGCGCGCCGGGATCGGCTTGTTGAGGATCACGCCCAGCGTGGTGCCGTCTTCGGCCTGCGTCACCAGCACCACGCTGCGGCCGAAATTCGGATCGTCGAGCTCGGGTTTGGCGACCAGCAGCACGCCGTTCGCCGGCTCCTCCTGCTGGGCGAGCGCGCCTGGGCCGGCGAGCAGCAGTGCGAGCAGCGCGGTGCGCAGCAGCGCGTTCATGTCAGCAGTTTACCGCCAGAGGTGAGCTGCAGGCTGAGGAGCTCGCGCTGCAGCAGGTCGCGCACCGAGAGGCGGTCGGGGTGCAGCTGGGCGTAGGCCGTGGGGCGGAAGTAGCTGAGCATCTCGGCCGGAACATTTCCGGTTCAGGCGATTCCCTTCACTCGAAAACGGCGAAGCACTTGTTGGAATTGAAGACGAAGCTCTCCGCGTAGTCGAGCACCTCGGCTTTCTTGCCGAGCTCGGCCATGGCGCCGGCGAGCGCCACCCAGTTGAGGAACTCGTGCTGGCCCGCGGCTTCGCGCTCGCCGCCGCCGAGCTCGCGCCAGCGGGCGAAGGTCCCATCGCGCAGCTCTTCGAGCCGGGCGCGGTCGCTGGCGTGGTCGGGATACAGCCAGTCGTGCTTGGCGGTGAGGAAAGCGTGCGACCAGCTCGAGGAGCCGGCGATCGCGACGCGCCACGGCGATTGCGCGAGTGCCCGCCCGACGGCGCGGCCGACGTCAAAGCAGGCCGCGGGCGAGGGCGCCGGCGGATCGGGCTCCTCGGCGAGGTCGCTCGGCGCGCGCGTGCCGCCGCGCGAGCGGATCACGGCACCGCCGTAGCAGTTGACGTGGAACGGCAGCACCGGCGTGTCGAGGCCCGTGCGATCCGCGTCGAGGAACAGCAGCGTGTTGATGTAGGCGTGGGCGAGCCCCCGCGGGTAGCGCAGGCGATAGGCGTAGGGCAGGTGCACGCCCGCCGCGCCCAGCTGGTTCACGAGATAGCGCCCGGCGCGCGCGTGGCCCTTGTGCCGGAACACC
>JBDTMD010000188.1:0-4932 GCA_039934435.1 Burkholderiales bacterium | reverse complement strand
GTGGCGCTCGATTTCTCGCTGCCGATGCTGGCGCGCGCCGGCCGCGCGCTCGGCTGGCGCGCTCGGCTGCGCGGCGCGCGCGTGCTCGCGGTGCTCGGCGCGCTCGAGCGCCTGCCGCTCGCCGCCGGCAGCGTGCAGCTGGCGTGGTGCAACATGGCGCTGCACTGGGCGGCCGATGCGCGCGCGGCGCTGGCCGAGCTGGCGCGCGTGCTCGCGCCGGATGGCTTGCTCATGTTCAGCACGCTCGGCCCCGATACGCTGAAGGAGCTGCGCGCGGCGGTGGGCGCGGCGCGCGTGCACCGCTTCGCCGACATGCACGACCACGGCGATGCGCTGGTCGCGGCGGGGTTCGCCGCCCCGGTGATGGACATGGAAATGCTGACACTCACCTATGCCGGCGGCGAGGGCGTGGCCGCAGACCTGCGCGCAAGCGGCCAGACGCTCGCGCGGCGCGACCGCGCGCGCGGCCTCGCCGGCCGGCGTCTGCGCGCGGCACTGGCGGGCGCCGGCACTACTGCGTCCATCGAAGTGGTCTATGGCCACGCGTGGAAGGGCGCGCCGCGCAAGGCCGCCGACACACGCAGCATCGTGCATTTCGAGCGCCGGCCAGTGCCGTGAGCCGCCAAACTATGTTAATGTTTCGCCGCGTTTTTCCTGCGGTACAGCGAGACGATTGGTGAACACCCTGGGCATGGATTTCCCGCGGCGCGAGACGCGGTTCACGGCGACGCACGCCGGCTTCAGCGTCGTGCTGAAGCGCAACTGCTCGATCTCGCCGCGCGGGCTGCTGCTGGTGTTCGCGCTGCTCGCGGCGCTGGCGCTGACCATCGCCTCGGTGTTCGCGGCGCTGGGGGCGTGGCTGATCCTGCCGTTCGCGGGACTGGAAATCGCGCTGCTCGGCGCGGCATTCTGGTTCACGGCGCGCCACGCCACGGACTACGAGCGCATCGAGCGCGCGCGCGAACGGCTGACGGTCGAAGTGAGCGAGGCCGAGCGCCTGCGGCAGTTTGAACTGGATGCGCGCCGCGCGCGCGTGCAACTGCGGGACGGACGCGTGCTGCTCGACGCGCCGCGGGCGCAACTGGAGGTCGGCCGGCACCTGGACGCTGAAGCGCGCGCCGGATTCGCGGCCGAACTCGGCAAAAGATTGCAGAGCTGATCGGGGAAGGGTCGATGATGCTGAAGAAGCTGTTTTTCGGTGCGCTGGGGCTGGCGCTGTGCGGCGCGGCACTGGCCGCGGAGTGGAACCTGCAGCCGGCGGCCTCGAAGCTGGCCGAGGACATCCACTGGCTGCACGAAGCCATCATGGTGCTGGTGGTGATCCTGTTCGTCGGCGTGTTCGGCTTCATGTTCTGGTCGTGCTACGCGCACCGCAAGTCCGTCGGCCACAAGGCGGCGCAATTCCACGAGAACACCACCGTCGAGGTCATCTGGACGGTGGTGCCGGCGATCATCCTGGTGCTGATCGCCTGGCCGGTGACCAAGGTGGTGATCGCGCAGAAGGACACTTCCAACCCGGATCTCACCATCAAGGCGACCGGCATGCAGTGGAAGTGGGGTTACGACTACCTGAAGGGCGAAGGCGAAGGCATCAGCTTCCTGTCGACCCTCAGCACGCCGCGCGCGCAGATCGAGGGACGCGAAGCGAAGGGCGAGCACTACCTGCTCGAGGTCGACAACGAGATGGTGGTGCCGGTGGGCAAGAAAGTGCGCGTGCTGACCACCGCCGCCGACGTGGTGCACTCCTGGTGGGTGCCGGCGTTCGGCGCCAAGCAGGACGCGATTCCCGGCTTCATCCGCGACATCTGGTTCACGGCCACCAAGACCGGAACCTACCGCAGCCAGTGCGTCGAGCTGTGCGGCAAGGACCACGGCTTCATGCCGATCGTGGTGCGCGTGGTGTCGCAGGAGGACTACTCGAAGTGGGTCGGCGCGCAGAAGATGCTGCTCGCCAAGGCGGCCGATGATGAAACCAAGACTTACCCGCTCGCCGAGCTCAAGGCGCGCGGCGCGAAGGTGTACGCCGCCAACTGCGTCGCCTGCCACCAGGCGAGCGGCAAGGGCGTGCCGCCCATGTTCCCGGCCCTCGACGGCTCCAAGGTGGTGCTCGGCCCGAAGGACGGGCAGATCAACGTCCTGCTGAACGGCGTCGTCAAGAACGGGACGCCCACGGCAATGGTGTCCTTCGCCGACCGCCTGTCCAACGTCGACATTGCCGCCGTCATCACCTTTACCCGCAACAACTGGGGCAACAGCACTGGCGAGACCGTCGAGCCCGCCGACGTCAAAGCCCGGAGGAAATAGCGATGAGCGCAGTCGTAGACACCCACGGCCACGGCCACGACGACCACCACGGCGGCGGCTACGGCGGCCTGATGCGGTGGATCACCACCACCAATCACAAGGACATCGGCACGATGTACCTGTGGTTCAGCTTCACCATGTTCATGGTGGGCGGGGTGATGGCGCTGGTGATCCGGTCCGAATTGTTCAAGCCCGGCTTGCAGATCGTGAGCCCGGAGCTGTTCAACGAGCTGACCACCATGCACGGCCTGATCATGATCTTCGGCGCCATCATGCCGGCGTTCGTCGGCTTCGCCAACTGGCTGATCCCGATGCAGATCGGCGCGCCCGACATGGCCTTCGCGCGCATGAACAACTGGTCGTTCTGGCTCCTGCCCTTTGCCGCCACCCTGCTGATCCTGTCGTTCTTCGCGCCCGGCGGCGCGCCCGGGGTTGGCTGGACCATGTACGCGCCGCTCACGGTGCAGATGGGCATCGGCATGGACCTGACGATCTTCGCCGTCCACCTGCTCGGCATGAGCTCGATCATGGGCTCGATCAACATCGTCACCACCATCCTCAACATGCGCGCGCCGGGCATGACGCTGATGCGCATGCCCCTGTTCGTGTGGACCTGGCTGATCACCGGCTACATGCTGATCGCGGTCATGCCGGTGCTCGCCGGCGCGGTCACCATGACCCTCACCGACCGGCACTTCGGTACCACCTTCTTCAACGCCGCCGGCGGCGGCGATCCGGTGCTCTACCAGCATATCTTCTGGTTCTTCGGGCATCCCGAGGTGTACATCATCGCGCTGCCGGCCTTCGGCGTGATCTCGCAGGTGATCCCGGCGTTCTCGCGCAAACCGCTGTTCGGGTACTCCTCGATGGTGCACGCGACCGCGGCCATCGCCATCCTGTCGTTCATCGTCTGGGCGCACCATATGTACACGGTCGGCATGCCGGTCACCGGGCAGCTGTTCTTCATGTACGCCACCACGCTCATCGCCGTGCCCACGGGCGTCAAGGTGTTCAACTGGGTGGCGACCATGTGGAGGGGGTCGCTCACGTTCGAGACGCCCATGTTGTTTGCGATCGGATTCCTGCTGATGTTCACGCTCGGCGGCTTCACCGGCCTGGTGCTGTCGCTGGTGCCGATCGACATCCAGCTGCACGACACCTATTACGTGGTCGCGCACTTCCACTACGTGATGGTGGCGGGGGCGCTGTTCGCCGCCTTCGCCGGCGTCTACTTCTGGCTGCCGAAGTGGACCGGCAAGATGTACGACGAGACGCTCGGCAAATGGCACTTCTGGCTGTCGACGATCTTCTTCAACATGATCTTCTTCGTACAGCATTTTCTCGGCCTCGCGGGCATGCCGCGGCGCATTCCCGACTACCCGCTGATTTTCGAGACCTGGAACCAGATCTCGACCATCGGCGCGTTCGGCTTCGGTCTGAGCCAGCTCCTGTTCCTGTACGTGGTGCTGAATTGCATCAGGAGCGGCGCCAAGGCGCCCGAGAAGCCCTGGGAAGGCGCCGATTCGCTGGAGTGGACGCACCTGCCGACGCCGGTGCCCTATCACACCTTCGACCCGCAGCCCGACCTGCGCTGATGCTGTCCGTGAGCAGAAACGCAAAGACCGGGCTGATCCTCGCTTCGATCGCGGCGGCGTGGTTCATCGGCATCATCATCAAGTACTGGGTGATGACCCGATGAGCAACGCGGCGCGCCGCGGCGACAACCGTCGCATGCTGGTGCGGCTGTCGGTGATCGCGCTCGCCATGTTCGGCTTCGGCTACGCGCTGGTGCCGTTCTACTACGCCATCTGCAGCGCGCTCGGCGTGAACGAGTTCATCAAGGCCGATGCGGCGCCGACGGCGAATACGCAGGTTGACCTGGCGCGCAGCGTGACGGTGGAGTTCGACGCCAACGTGCACGACGCGCCCCTGCACTTCCGTCCGGTGACCCGCCACCTGGCGGTGCACCCGGGCCAGCTCACCACGGTCGAGTACGAGATCGCCAACGTGCGCGGGGTGCCGGTGACCGCGCAGGCCATCCCGAGCTATGGACCGATGCGCGCCGCCGAGCATTTCCACAAGATCGAGTGCTTCTGCTTCACCCAGCAGACGCTCGCCGCCGGCGAGACGCGCCGCATGCCGCTGGTGTTCGTGGTGGACGCGAAGCTGCCGAAGGACGTGAACACCATCACCCTGTCATACACGTTTTTCGAGGTCGCGGGGCGCGGGGGAAAATCATGATCGCGGCCCTGAAAACCGTGCTGTCCGGCCTGGTCGGCATTCGCCGCAAGGCGGACGCCGAGCGCCAGCGCATCCACCCGCTGCAGCTGATCGGCGCCGCGGGGGTCCTGCTGGCTTTGTTCATCTTCACGCTGATCACGGTCGTGCGGCTGGTGGTCGGCTGACGCGTTCGCAATCGAAAAGAGACACGGGAGAAACAAAAATGGCGCAAGGCGCAACCACCCAGCAGCAGCACTACTTCGTGCCGCAGCCCATGTACTGGCCGATCCTCGGCTCGATGGCGCTGTTCCTGATGATGCTGGGTGGCGTATTCGTGATGAATTCCGCGAACGGCGGCTGGGTCTCGATCGCCGCCGGCTTCGTGCTGCTCGTCTACATGATGTTCCG
>JBDTMD010000187.1:0-4940 GCA_039934435.1 Burkholderiales bacterium | reverse complement strand
TTGCGTTTGAGGAGTTGCAGCATGTGCAGCACGATGCGCGCGCCGGAGGCACCGATCGGATGGCCGAGCGCCACGGCACCGCCATCCACGTTCAGCTTTTCCTGGTCCAGCTCGCCCATTGCGCCTTCCAGCCCCAGTTGCTCCCTGCAGTAGATCTCGTCCTTCCATGCCGCAAGGCAGCCCAGCACCTGGGCGGCGAAAGCCTCGTTGATTTCCCAAAAGTCGAGATCATCCAGGCCGAGACGGTGCCGCTTCAGGATCGGCGTCGCCGCGTGCACCGGACCGAGGCCCATCTGCGCCGGGTCGAGCCCCGCCCACTGCGAGTCGACGATGCGCCCGACGGGCGACAAGCCGTGGCGCGTCACCGCTTCCTCGGAGGCGAGGATCAGCCACGCCGCGCCGTCGGTGATCTGCGAGCTGTTGCCGGGCGTGACATTGCCGTACTTGCGGTCAAAGAATGGCTTCAGCTTCGCCAGGCCTGCCATCGATGCATCGCGCCGCACGCCGTCGTCCAGGGGATAGGTGTTGCCCTTGGCGTCGTAGAGCGCCTCGACCTCACCGCCGCCGGGCTTGAGCGACCCCTCGTCCTGCGCGCGCGCGACTCGCTGGTGGCTGCGCACCGAGTATTCGTCCATCTGCTCGCGCGTGATGCCGAAGCGGTAGGCCAGGTTCTCGGCGGTCTGGCCCATTAGGAGGCCGACCATCGGGTCCGTGAGTCCTTTCATGATGCCGATGACCGGTGCCAGCAGCGCCGCGAACGGCATGCGAGCAAACAGGGCCACGCGCTGTCCCGCGGTCCTGGCCGCCGCCAGGTCCGAGAACCAGTTCACCATCTTGTCGTTATAGAGCAGCGGCGCCCGCGACAGCGCGTCCACGCCGCCCGCCAGCACGAGATGCGAACGGCCGGCGAGAATGTTGTTGATACCCGAATCGAGCGCCTGCATTCCGCTCGCGCAATTGCGCATCACGGTCCAGCCCGGCACCTTTTCGCCGCAGCCCATGCGCAGCGCGGCGACGCGGCCGATATTCACTTCGTCGACCGAAGGCGCGGCGCACCCCAGGATCACCTCGTCGAGCTCCTGCGGTGCAAATTTCTGGCGCACGAGCAGCGCGCGGCCGGCCTGGGTCGCGAGATCGCCGGCGGCGAACGGCCCAGGGCGGTTCTTCGATTTCAGGAACGGCGTGCGCGCGCCGTCGATGATGTAGATCGATTGTCCGTTCATGTCAGGCGGCCTTGGCGTGCGCCGGCTGGTCGTCTTCGAGCTTGCGCACGATTTCGGCGCGGCCGAAGTCCTGCGGAAAGTCGTCCACCATGATGACGCGCTTGCGCAGCGACTCCTTTTTCTGCCACTGCGCGTATTCCTCGGCGCTGATCACGCCCTGGTCGCGCGCGAGCTGCGCCGTATCGGCGCCCGAGCGTGGCGCGAGCGCGCCACTTTTCACGGCTTCGCGAAATTTCTTTTCGATCGGCTCGCAGGCCACCGTGGCGAGGAACGCCGTCTCCAGCACGCCGGTGGCGTCGGCCTCGCCCTTGGGCAGGTAGATGCCGGCGGTCAGGCGGTCGCGGGCCGCGCCGGGCTCGAGCGCGATGCGCGCGCACTCATGGTTGCGCGAGTCGAGCGGCGGCCGGAACGGCGTGCCCAGCGGGAAGATGGTCCAGCGCAGAAACGTGGCGAGCACCTTGACGGGGAAATTGGACAGCACCTGGTCGATCGCCTGCTGCGCCGAGTACAACGCGTCGCGCACCGACCAGCGCACCAGTGGCAGATCGGCCTTGAGGCGTCCCTGGTCCTCGTAATGCTTGAGCGTCGCCGATACCAGGTACATCATCGACAGCACATCGCCCAGCCGCCCGGAGATCTTCTCCTTCCTTTTCAGCGCACCGCCCATCGCCAGCATCGACGCGTCGGCGAGGAAGGCGAACGCCGCTGACAGGCGCGTCACCTGGCGATAGTAGTGGCGCATCTCGGGCGCCGCGCTGAGCGGCGCGGTGGCGAACATGGCGCGCGTCAGCCCGTGCAGGAAGGCGCGCACGCCGTTCGACAGGGTGTGGCCGATGTGCGCGGTGAAGGCTTCGTCGAACTCGATCGAGGCCTGCGCACCCTTCAGCTCCTTGGCGGCGCGCATTTCGCGCAGCACATAGGGATGGCAGCGAATGGCGCCCTGGCCAAAGATGATCAGGGTGCGCGTGAGGATGTTGGCGCCCTCCACCGTGATGCCCACCGGCAGGACCTGATAGCCGCGCCCCACCCAGTTGTTGGGCCCGAGGCAGATGCCCTTGCCGCCGTGGATGTCCATGGCGTCGTTCACGCAGTGGCGCGCGCGCTCGGTCATGTGGTACTTGGCGATCGCCGAGATGACCGAGGGCTTCTCGCCCATGTCCACGGCACCCGCGGTCATCACGCGCGTGGCTTCCATCATGTAGGCGTTGGCGGCGATGCGGCCAAGCGCCTCCTCGACGCCTTCGAGCTTGCCGATCGGCGTGCGGAACTGGCTGCGCACGCGCGCGTACGCGCCGGTGACGCGCGCCAGCGCCTTGGCGCCGCCCACCGAAGACGCCGGCAGCGAGATCGAGCGTCCCGCGGCGAGGCAGTTCATCAGCATCATCCAGCCCTTGCCGGCGTATTCGCGCCCGCCGACGATCCAGTCGAGCGGTACGAACACGTCCCTGCCCGAGTTCGGGCCGTTTTGAAACACACCATTCAGCGGCAGATGGCGCCGGCCGATATTGACGCCGGGCGTCGCGGTCGGGATCAGCGCGCAGGTGATGCCGAGATCTTCGTCGCCGCCGAGCAGCTTCTGCGGGTCGTAAAGGCGGAAGGCAAGGCCGAGCAGCGTGGCCACCGGGCCGAGCGTGATGTAGCGCTTGTCCCAGGTCAGGCGCATGCCCAGCACGTCCTTGCCCTGCCACTGGCCCCTGCACACCACGCCGTAATCCGGAATCGACGCCGCGTCGGATCCCGCCTCCGGGCTGGTGAGCGCGAAACAGGGGA
The DNA here is from genome assembly GCA_039934435.1 of Burkholderiales bacterium. Lineage (GTDB taxonomy): Bacteria > Pseudomonadota > Gammaproteobacteria > Burkholderiales > SG8-39 > JAABQT01. The sequence goes on along the minus strand of JBDTMD010000187.1, from coordinate 1,947 downwards.
TTTCCTGGCCTTTCGCCAGCCGCGGCAGGTAATGGTTTTTCTGCTCCTCGGTTCCGTAATGCAGCAGCAGCTCGGCCGGGCCGAGAGAATTCGGCACCATGACGGTCACGGCGAGCGCGTTGCACCTGGAGGAAAGCTTGGTCACGACCTCGGAGTGGGCGAGCGCCGAGAAGCCCATGCCGCCGTACGTCTTCGGGATGATCATGCCGAGGAATCCCTTGTCCTTTATGTACTGCCAGAGCTGCGGCGGCAGGTCGTAGCGCTCGTGTGTGATCTCCCAGTCGTCGGCCATGGCGCAGGCCTCTTCGACCGGGCCATCGACAAACGCCTGTTCCTCCGCGCTCAGGCGCGGCGCCGGCATTGCCAGCATCCGCTCCCAGTCGGGTCGACCGGAAAACAGATCGCCGTCCCACCAGACCGAGCCGGCGTCGATCGCTTCTTTTTCGGTAGGCGACATGTCGGGGAGGATGCGGCGGTACACGGCGAGCACGCGGTCGCTCAGCAGCCGGCGGCGCAGCGTCGGCAGGTTGAAGATCAGGGCCAGCGTGAGGAATACGGCGCCGAGCACCACATTGGTGGTCACACTGAATCCGAGGATCGCCGCCCAGGAGGCGCCCATCACGCCGACGGCCGCGCTCCAGACGAAGATCGGGGCGCGCAGGCTGGCGAGCGCGACAAGGACGGCAAAGGTGGCGACTGCGAAAGTAAGCATGGCGTCAATTCTCCTCGGATTTCAGGCCGCGATCCGCACTTGCAGCGCGCCGGGCAGCGGCGCGAGCAAACCGGCGCGCATGAACGCGGTCAGCCGGTCTTCGAGCACGCGCGCGTCGTAACGATCTTCGGGCTTCGCGCCGGCGATCAGCTGCACGGTGTCGGTGGCGGCAAGCGTGTAAGCGAGCGTGCCGAACATGAAATGCATGCGCCAGACGAGCTCGTCCTTCGGCAGCTCGGGCAGCGCGCGCACGAACGCCGCCTTGAATCGCTCCATGGCGGGAGCGTACATCTGGCCGATCAGCTGGCGGATGGACTTCGCCGGCTCGGTGTAGGCGCGCCCGAGCAGCCGCGAGAACGTGCGGCCACCGCCGCGCGTGTCCTCGATCATGTGCAGGCTCGCGCCGATGAAGGCGCGGATGATGGCGTCGGGGGTGAGCGCCTTGCCCTCGGCGACCTGCGCCAGGCGCTCGAGCGCCGCGAGGCGCTCGGCGTTCATCGGGTCGAGGCGCCGGCGGAACACCGCCTCGATCAGCGCGTCCTTGGAGCCGAAGTGGTAATTCACGGCGGCGAGATTGACGCCGGCCATGGCCGTCAGCATGCGCATCGAGGCGCCTTCGAAGCCGTGCTGCATGAACAGCTCCTCCGCGGCGTCGAGGATGCGGGTCTGGGTCTCCTTCACGGGCTTCAGCGCGCGCACGCTCATACGGGTTCTCATTTTCAAACGAACGTTTGAATGATATGAAAAGAGACCCATAGCCGTCAAGGGGTTCGGTGGGACTCGGCTGCTTTAGAATCCGCGCCTTCCCATGGCGACCCCCGCGCAAGGCTCGAATCCCACTCCGCGACCGCGCGGCGGCGATTGGCGCGTGCTGGCGACCCTGATTCCCTATCTGCTGGAGTATCGCTGGCGGGTGCTGGCCGCGCTCGCCTTCCTGATCACGGCCAAGCTCGCCAACGTCGCCGTGCCGCTGGTGCTGAAGCAGGTGGTGGACGGGCTCGATCCGACGCTCGCCGTGCTGGCGGTTCCGGCGGCACTGCTCGCCGCCTATGGCCTGCTGCGCTTTTCGACGACGTTGTTCGCGGAGCTGCGCGACGTGCTGTTCGTGCGCGTCACGCAGCGCGCCATCCGGCGCGTGGCGCTGGGCGTGTTCCGTCATCTGCACGGCCTGTCGCTGCGTTTTCACCTCGAGCGCCAGACCGGCGGCATGACGCGCGACATCGAGCGCGGCACGC
>JBDTMD010000186.1:0-4945 GCA_039934435.1 Burkholderiales bacterium | reverse complement strand
CGATGCCGCCGATGACGATCACCACGAACACCTGGATCAGGATCAGCTCGCCCATGCCCGGCTGCACCGCGTAGATCGGCCCCGCCATCAGCCCGGCGAGCCCGGCGAGCGCGGCGCCGAAGCCGAACACCACCGTGTAGAGCAACCGGATGTTCACGCCGAGCGCGGCGACCATGGTGCGGTTGGAGGCGCCGGCGCGGATCAGCATGCCGAGGCGCGTACGCGTCACCACGTACCAGAGCATCGCACCGACCGCGAGGCCGACGCCGATCACCACCGCCCGGTACACGGGATAGATCGAGCCGGGAATGATCTCGAGGTGGCCCTGCAGCCACGACGGCAGCGACGTGTACAGCGCCGTGCGGCCCCAGATGATGGCGACCAGCTCGTTGAAGAACAGGATCAGGCCGAAGGTGGCGAGCACCTGGTCGAGGTGGTCGCGCTCATAGAGCGTACGCAGCGCAATGACCTCCACCAGCATGCCGACCAGCAGCGTGCCGAGAAGCCCGAGCGCGACCCCGGCGAGGTAATTGCCGGTCCAGTGCACCGCCGACACCATCAGGTAGGCGCCGATCATGTACAGCGAGCCGTGCGCCAGGTTCACCAGGTTCATGATGCCGAACACCAGCGTCAGCCCGGCCGCCATCAGGAACAGCATGACGCCGAACTGCACGCCGTTCAGCAGCTGCTCGAAGACCAGGATCAGGTTCATCGCGACGCGTGCACAAAAAAGGGCGCGGTGGCGCCGCGCCCTTCAGGCTGGGTGACCCGGCGGGTCACCACGCCATCTTGCAATCCTGGTAGTACGAGTCCTTGTGGTCGTCGAACACCTTCTTCTGGATCTTCATCTCGACGCCATCGGGCCCGCCCTTCTCGGCCTTCAGCAGATAGAAGTCCTGGATCGGCACCTGGTTGACGTTCCACTTGAACGGCCCGCGGATCGAGTCGAAGTCCGCCTTGCGCATCGCCATCACCACCGCCTTGGTGTCGGCGAGGCTGCCCTTGTTCAGGCGCACCGCGGAGTCGATCAGCATGATGCCGTCGTAGCTCTGCGCGCCGTAGAACGAGGGCGTGTAGCCGTACTTCTTGCGGAAGTCGGCGACGAAGCGCTTGCTCGCCGGCACGTTCAGGTCGGGACTCCAGAAGCGCGCTTCATACTGGCCGACGGCGGCTTCCTTGAGCGCCGGCAGCGTGGTCTCGTCCACGGTGAACACCGAGTACAGCGGGATGCGGTCGCGCAGCCCCGCCTGCACGTACTGCTTGACGAACTGGATGCCCATGCCGCCTGGGTAAAAGACGAATACCGCCTTCGGGTTCTTCGAGCGCAACTGCGTGATCTCGGCCTGGTAGTCCTGCTGGCCCGGCTTGGTGAAGATCTCCTCGACGATGCGACCCTTGTAGTAGCGCTTGAAGCCCGCCACCATGTCCTTGCCGGCCTGGTAATTGGGCGCCATCACGTAGACGTCGTTGATGCCCTGTTCCTGCATGAACTTGCCCATCGCCTCGGGCGACTGGTCGTTGTTCCAGGAGGTGGAGAAGAACTGCGGATTGCAGGCCTTGCCGGCAAGCGGGCTGGCGCCGGCGTTGGTGCCGACCATCACCTTGCCCGCGCCGGTGACCACCGGCACGACGGCCATCATCACATTCGACCAGATGATGCCGGCCATGATGTCGACGTTGTCCTTCTTCAGCATTTCTTCGGCCACCTGCACGCCGACATCGGGCTTGAACTGGTCGTCGCCGAAGATCACCTCGACGGGCACGCCGCCCATCTTGTGGCCCAGGTGGTCGAGGGCCAGCTCGACCGAGTCCTTCATGTGCTTGCCGATCACGCCGGCGGGGCCCGACAGCGTGGTGATGAAGCCGATCTTGATTTTCTGCTGCGCCGACGCGAGCGGGGCGATCGCGAGCGACGCGACGGCCAAGCCTGCGGCCAGCATGCGGATGGGGGTGCGCACGGGTGGTCTCCTCCTATTTATGAGCGCGTCCAGTCTATCAAGGGGCGCCGCAGGGTGTCTAGGCTGCGCCGAGCGGCTAGACTGGCGCCATGCTCAGGCTTTCGGGCGTCAGCAAGCGTTTCGGCGGGCGCACCGTGCTCAAGGCCGTGTCGATGGAGGTCGCCCCCGGTGAGCAGGTCGCCGTGCTCGGCGAATCGGGCATTGGCAAGTCCACGCTGCTCAATGTCATCGCCGGCCTCGAGCCGGTCGACTCGGGCTCGATCGCCTACGACGGCTTCGAGATCGCGGCGCTGTCCGACGACGCGGCGACGCAACTGCGGCGCGAGCAATTCGGCTTCGTGTTCCAGGCGTTCCACCTGCTGCCCTACCTGACGGCGGAGCAGAACGTCGGCCTGCCGCTGCTGCTGCGCGGCCTCGAAGCGGCGGAGATCCGGCGCCGCGCGCGCACGCTCCTGGGCGCGGTCGGCCTCGGCGGGCGGGAAAGCGCGATGCCGCGCGAGCTTTCGGGCGGCGAGCGGCAGCGCGTGGCGATCGCGCGCGCGCTGGTCGGCGAGCCCAGGCTGGTGCTGGCCGACGAGCCCACCGGCAACCTCGATCCCGAAAACGCGCGCCAGGTGCTGGAGGTGCTGCGCGGCCAGGTCAAGCAGCACGGCGCGGCGGGCATCCTCGTCACGCATTCGGAGGCCGCCGCCGCCACCTGCGATCGGCGCTATCGCCTGGACGCGGACGGTTTGCGGGCGCTGTAAAAGTTACTTGAACAACTTCCGCGCCGGGTAGAGGAGCGCCTTGCCGCCGAGCGCTTCCTCGATGCGCAGCCCTTCGTTCCACTTCGCCATGCGCTCCGAGCGCGAGAAGCTGCCCACCTTGAGCTGGGCCACGCCCCAGCCGACGGCAAGGTGCACGATGCTGACGTCCTCGGTCTCGCCCGAGCGCGCCGAGACGATGGCGCGCATGCCCTTTTCTTTCGCCGCGTTCCAGCAGGCGAGCGTCTCGGTAACTGTGCCGACCTGGTTCGGCTTGAGCAGCACGGCGTTGGCGAGTTCCGGGTCGAGCCGCGACGCGGCCGTGACGAACAGGTCGTCGCCGACGATCTGCACTCGCGCGCCCGCAGCGCGCGTGAACGCGCGCATCGCCTCGTCGTCATCCTCCGCGAACGGGTCTTCGATGGAGACGATCGGGTAGGCATCGAGCCAGCGCATGAACATCGCGTGCAGCTGCTCGGCAGTGAGCGAGCGGTTCTCGAGCGCGAGGTGGTAGCGCCCGCCGCGATGGAATTGCGTCGCCGCCACGTCGAGCGCAATGGCGACGTCGGCGCCCGGCTCGAAGCCCGCGTCGCTGATCGCTCCGACCAGCTCGGCGAGGCCTTCCTCGTTCGACTTGAAGGACGGCCACCAGCCGCCTTCGTCCGCCACGCCCTGCAGCGTGCCTTTCTGCGCCAGGCGCGCGCCCGCCGCGCGATACACCTCGGCGATCCATTCCAGGCTTTCGGTGAAGCTGCCCGCGCCGGGACAGACGACCATATAGTCCTGGATGTCGACGCGGCCGCCGGCGTGCGCGCCGCCGCCGTAAATCTGCACCTGCGGTACCGGCATGGCGACGCGGCGCTCGCCGGCGAGATGGCTCCACAAGGGTCGCTTGGCCGCCGCCGCGGAAGCGTGCAGGCACGCCAGCGACACGGCGACGATGGCATTGGCGCCGAAGCGCGACTTGTCCGGCGTGCCGTCGAGCGCGATCAGCTTGGCGTCGACCGCGTCCTGGAAGCGCGCATCGACGCCGAGGAGCGCCGCGCGGATCGGGCCGTTGACGTTGCGCACCGCCACGTCGGCTGCGAGCGCCTTCGCCTCGCCGGCGCCGGTGGAGGCGCCGGCCGGCGCAATGGCGCGCCCGCGCGCGCCCTTGAGGATCACCTCGGCTTCTACGGTGGCGCGGCCGCGCGAGTCCCACACGCGCCGCGCGTGCACGTCTACGATTCTTGCCATGCCTTGCGCACCGCGGCGAGCGTCGCGGGAGGATCGAGGAGCAGGGCGCGGGCCACCTTGCGCACGCGCGCCTTCTGCGCTTCGGCGGTGACGTACTCAACCGGCGATTTGCCGTCGATGCGCGCGAGTAGCAGCCCCGGCAGCAAGCTCGCCGCGCGTGCTTCGAGCCCTTCAGCGCCGAATGTCGACAGGTAGCCGCCCGCCAGGGCGTCGTAGCTGGCGAGAAAGCGGCTCGCCGCCTCTGGTACCCACAGGCACTTGAGCAGCAGGTGATTCAGGCAGAACGCGAGGTCGAAAGCCGGATCTCCGTACCAGGCGCATTCGGCATCGAGAAATACCGGGCCGTTCGCGCCGACCAGGATGTTCTTCGGGCTGACGTCGCCGTGCACCAGCGCGGTGCGCATCGCGGCCGTGCGTTCGGCCAGCCGCTGCAGCTGCGGCGCGAGATCCGCATGGCGGCGCGCGGTGGCGAGCAGGTAGGGCTCGAGGCGGATCGCGTGGAAGCCGGCATCGGTAGCGAACTCCGCGGCGATGCGCGGGTCGCCCGCGGTGGCGGCATGGATGCGTGCCAGGCGCTCGCCGACCTGGCGCGCAAACGCGGCATCGGCGCGGCCCGCGCGCAGCTCGTTCTTCCACAGCGGGAAGCGCGTGCCGTCGAGATATTCCATGGCGAACACGCCGGAATCATCGTGCGCCAGGACGCGTGGTGCGCTCCCGGGCGCGATGCGCGCCGCGGCCTGCATCCAGCGCCATTCGTAGCGGTTGCGCTCGACGGGCGCCTCCCACAGCTGCGCCACGCGCAGCCGCGGCAGGGCGCGCTTCACGCACACCGGGCCGGAACGCAGTTCGACCTTCCAGATGTCCGACGAGACGCCGCCGGTGAGAACCGTCGACGCGGGCGATTCGCCCGCCGCGGCGAGGCCGGCGCCGTGCAGGAATGCGAGCACCGGCTCAGGGAGCGAGGCGTTCAATCGTCCAGCCCGCGGCGGCGCCGGCCGCGGCGCGCCG
>JBDTMD010000185.1:0-4951 GCA_039934435.1 Burkholderiales bacterium | reverse complement strand
CGCGTGCCTGGCACGCTCACCGACGTGCGCAAGCTGCTAGCGCATCCGGCATTCGATATCCGCAACCCGAACAAGGTGTACGCGCTGATTCGCAGCTTCTGCGCCAATCACGTGCGCTTTCATGCCGTCGCCGGCGGCGGCTACGCCTTCCTCGCCGACCAGGTGCTCGCGATCGACGCCTTCAATCCGCAGGTCGCGGCGCGCATGGCGCGCGCCTTCGACCGCTGGCGCAAATTCGACGCCGCGCGCCGAGCGCTGGCGCGCGGCCAGCTCGAGCGCATCGGCGACGCCGCCGGGCTGTCGCGCGACGTCGCCGAAATCGTCACCAAGTCTCTGGCCTGAGGGTGCGATCGTGGCGCTGACCGTCCTCGCCGTGTTCGCGGTCGTGTACCTCGGCATGATGCTCGGCGGCCTGCCGTTCCTGCAGCTCGACCGCACCGGCGTGGCGCTGCTGGGCGCCATCGCCCTGGTCGCCGTGGGCGCGCTTTCGCCCGCCGAGGCGGCGCAGTCCGTCCACCTGCCGACGCTGCTGCTGCTGTTCTCGTTCATGGTGATCTCGGCGCAGATGCGCCTCGGCGGCTTCTACACGCGGGTGACGCTTGGCCTGGCCGACCTGCGGATCTCGCCGCCGGTGCTGCTCGCCGCGGTGATCATTGTGGTCGGCACGCTTTCGGCGGTGTTCAGCAACGACGTCATCTGCCTCGCCGTGGCGCCGGTGCTGGCCGACGCCTGCCTCGAGCGGCGCCTCGATCCCGTGCCCTACCTGCTCGGCCTCGCCTGCGCGGCGAATGTCGGCTCGGCCGCCACGCTGATCGGCAACCCGCAGAACATGCTCATCGGGCAGGTCCTGGAGCTGTCCTTTGCCGGCTATTTCCTCGAGGCGATCGCGCCGGTGCTGCTCGGCCTCGCGGCCACCTGGGGCATTCTCGTTTGGCAGACGCGCGGGCGCTGGCGCACGGTGTTCGACGACCCGCCGCCCGAGCGCCGGCACGACTACGCGGTCTACGACCGCTGGCAGACCGCAAAGGGCCTGAGCGTGGCGCTGGCGCTGCTCGGCGCTTTCCTGCTCACCGACCTGCCGCGCGAGGTGGCGGCGCTGGCGGGCGCGGGCCTGCTGTTGATGAGCCGCAGGTTCCACTCGCACAAGATGCTGGGCCTCGTCGACTGGCAGCTGCTGGTCCTGTTCGTCGGCCTGTTCGTGGTCAACCACGCGCTCGCGCAGACCGGGCTGGTCGCCACCGCCATGGAGTACCTGCAGCACGCCGGCGTGCCGCTCTCCGATACCGGGCCGCTGTTCGTCGCCACGCTGCTCCTGTCCAATGTCGTCTCCAATGTGCCGGCGGTGATGCTGCTGCTGCCGGCAGCGAGTGAGGCGTTCTCCGGCCCGATGCTGGCGCTGGTGAGCACGCTCGCCGGCAACCTGTTAATCGTCGGCTCGATCGCCAACATCATCGTCGTCGACGCCGCGCGCCGGCGCGGCATCGCCATCAGCTGGCGCACGCATGCGCGCACCGGCGTGCCAGTGGCGCTGGTCACGCTGCTCGTGACCGCGGTCTGGTTCGCGCTGCGGCACTGAGTGCGTCGGGCGGCAGCGACGCCGGCGCCGCGCCCTGCACAACACGTCACGAACGCCTTGTGGCGCGCAGCAACATTGCGCATTTTGACCTTGAGCGCGCCGTGCAAGCTGGCATTGTGTTCGCGCTTGCTCTCGCCTGACATCACTTCGCGGCTCTCCATCAGTGGCCGACTCCTCGTTCGCTCGGGGATCGAAATCGGCCGCATCCTGGATTCCATCGTCGAGGACGGCGACGCGGTGACGGCGAATCTGCCGCCGCAGGTGCTGTTCCTCTCCAAGCTGCTGTACGTCGAGCCGGTCAGAGGCTACCTGCGGCTCAGCTACTCGCATCACAAGACCGCCAACACCGCGGCGCTGGCGGCACCCACGCTCACTCTGCGCTGCCATCACCGCGGCGCGCAATTCGCGTTCACGGCCGAGAAACCGCGCCAGGCGGCGCACTCGGGACAGCCTTGCATTCAATGCGGCTTGCCGACGGCGATGCTCGGCATGCAGCAGCGCCGCGCCCAGGCCCGCATCCAGCTGCCGGCGCAGGCGCCCGTGGACTGCGAGGTGCGGGTGGGCGAGGATGTTTTCGCTTCCCGCGTGGTCGACGTCAGCCTCGACGGCATCGGTACCCTGGTCTCCGATCCCGCCATTCCGCTCGCCGCCGGCACGCGGCTGGAGCGGGCGATCATCCGCCACCCGCAGTGCGTGCCGTTTTACGTCGATCTCGAAGTGCGCTACGTCTCCCGCGTCACGCTGGCGAACGGCGAGCGCGCCAGCCGCATCGGCTGCCAGATCGTCGGCCCGCGACAGGTGCTGGACGAGCTGATCCGGCTGTTCATCATCGACCTTGCCTGAACCGCACGAATTGGCCGCGAACCCCGCCAGCGGCCCTGCTAGCCGGCGCGCCCCTTCGGCAGCTCGAGCCCGGCCAGCGCCGCGTAGACCTTCACTACCGAGGAATCGTCCTCGAGCCCGTGGCCTTGCGCGGCGGCCGCGAGGTACAGCTGGTGCGCCGCCGCCGTGAGCGGCAGCGGAAAGGCGGACTTCTTCGCCGTGTCGAGGACGATGCCGAGGTCCTTGACGAAGATATTCACCGCCGAAAGCGGCGTGTAGTCGCCGGCAAGGATGTGCGGCACGCGGTTCTGGAACATCCACGACGACCCGGCGCTGTTGGAAATCACTTCATACAGCGTCTGCGGATCGGCGCCGGCGCGGATGCCGAGCGCCATCGCTTCGCAGGCGGCGGCGATGTGCACGCCGGCGAGCAGCTGGTTGATCATCTTCACCTTCGAGCCCTGCCCCGCGCGCTCGCCCAGCCGGTAGGTCTTGGCGGCAATGGCGTCGAGCACCTTCTCGCACTTGGCAAAGGCCGCGGCCGGGCCCGAGGCCATGATGGTCATTTCGCCGCTCGCAGCCTTGCCGGCGCCGCCCGAGACCGGCGCATCGATCATCAGCAGGCCCATCTTGTCGAGCCGCGCGCCGAACTGCTCGGCGACATCCGGCGCGAGCGTTGCGCTCGAGACCACCACGCTGCCCTTTTTCATTGTGCCGGCGGCACCCTGCGCGCCGAACAAGACCGTTTCGGTCTGCTCCGCGTTGACCACCAGTACTACGACCACTTCACAGGCCGCGCCAAGCGCTGCGGGGCTCGCCGCGGCCTTGGCGCCCTCGGCGACGAAGGTCTGGCTCACCTCTTTTCGAACGTCGTAGACGTGCGTCTCGAATTTCGCGCGCAGCAGGGACTTCGCCACGCCGCCACCCATCGATCCCAGCCCGATCACGCCGACCGCCGTCATGACGCCCCTCCCTTCAAGAGCTTGCGCTGCACGCGCTCGTCGAACTTGGCGACATTGACCACCACGCGCTCGTGCGTGCCGTCGCCGATAAGCTCCTTCTCGTCGCGCGCCTCGACGCGAAAGCGGATCGTGCGCCCGTCCACGTCCGTTACCTCGGCGCGCGCGGTGACGCGCATGCCGACCGGCGTGGCGGCGATGTGGCGAACATTGAGCACCGTGCCCAGGCTCTGACGGCCGGGCGGCAGCAGACACTCGACCGCTTCGAGCGCCGCCGCCTCGAACAGGTTGATCATTACCGGCGTCGCGAGCACGTGCACACGGCCGCTGCCGACGCGCGGTGCAGTATGCTCCTCGCCGACCACCAGCTCGGCGCTGCCCTGAAGTCCTGGCTTGAGCGTTTCCATGGAGGACCTATGATAGCCGCATGACCGCCCGCGTCGTCATTCTGGGCTGCGGCTTCGGGGGCCTGTTCGCGGCGCGCGCGCTGCGCAAGGCCGCCATCGAGATCACCGTCGTCGACCGCACCAATCACCACCTGTTCCAGCCCCTGCTCTACCAGGTGGCCACCGCCGGGCTCGCCGCGCCGGCCATCGCCGAGCCGATCCGGCGCATTCTGGCGCGGCAGCGAAACGTCACCGTGCTTTACGGCGAAGCGCAGCGCGTGGACGCAGCGGCGCGCAAAGTGGTGCTCGAAAACGGCGACACGCTCGACTACGACCGGCTGATCGTCGCCACCGGCGCCACCGACACGTACTTCGGGCACGACGAGTGGCGCGCGCACGCGCCGGGGCTGAAGACGCTCGAAGACGCGTTCGAAATCCGCAGGCGCGTGCTCCTCGCCTTCGAGCACGCCGAGCGCGAGGCCGATCCGGTGAAGCGCGCCGCTTGGCTGACGTTCGTGGTGATCGGCGCCGGCGCCACCGGCGTGGAGATGGCGGGCATGCTCGCCGAGATCGCGCGCCACACGCTGAAGGGAGAGTTCCGCCGCTTCGATCCGCGCAACGCGCGCGTCGTCCTCGTCGAAGGCATGGATCGCGTTCTGCCGCCCTATACGGCGGACCTGTCCGAGCGGGCGCGGGTGCAGCTCGAACTCCTGGGCGTCACCGTGTGGCTGGGCCGCAAGGTCACCGGCATCGACGCGCAGGGCGTGCAGCTGGGCGGTGACCGGCTGGAAGCGAACACCGTGGTGTGGTGCGCGGGCGTCGCCGCCAGCCCGCTGGGCGCGGCGATCGGCGCGCTGCTCGCGCGCGGCGGCCGCGTGATCGTCGAGCCCGATCTATCTGTTCCCGGGCACCCGGAGATCCAGGTGGTGGGCGACCTTGCGTTCCTGCCGCAACATCAGCCGCCGGTTCCCGGCGTCGCGCCGGCCGCCAAGCAGATGGGCCGGCACGCGGCGCTCAATATCGTGGCAGCGCTCGCCGGAGGGCCGGCGCGGCCGTTCCGCTATCGCGATTACGGGCAGCTCGCCACCATCGGCCGCAGCAAGGCGGTGGCGATGTTCGGCCGGATCCACATCTGGGGCTGGCTTGCCTGGATCACCTGGCTCACCGCGCACATCTACTTCCTGATCGGCTTTCGCAATCGCCTGGTG
>JBDTMD010000184.1:0-4954 GCA_039934435.1 Burkholderiales bacterium | reverse complement strand
GGATTCGACGCGTTCGGGGGTTGACGCGCTGACGCAGGGCAATTTCTCTCCTATAATGCAAATCGGACATGGCTAAGGCGAAATTCGACCAGCGGAAGGCGCTCCACGCGATGCTGTTCGTGGTGACGCACCTCCCCAAGCCGGCGAACGTGTACAACGTGCTGAAGTGCTTGTACTACGCCGACCGCAAACACCTGCAGGAATACGGGCGCCAGATTTACGGGGACACGTTCTATGCGCTTGAGCACGGCCCGGTGCCGAGCGGCGCGTACGAAATCGTCAAGTATGCGAATGGGCGGGCCAAGTTTGATTTGCAGTTTCCGGAGGCGTTCGAGCTTCTGGAAGTCAACGATCACTATCTGAGCGCGAGAGGGGCGGTGGAAACCGATTTGCTCAGCAGATCGGACATGGCTTGCCTGCTGGATGCGGCGCGGAAGTACGGCACGATGTCTTTCGGGAGGCTCAAGAAACTGAGCCATCAGGGCAAGGCATTTGAAAATGCAGACTCGAATGGCGAGATGAAGCTGCCCGATCTGATCGACGAGCTGAAAGGTGCTGAGGCCGTTGCGTCGCACCTGCGGGATCGCGCGCCAGGCGAGGCGCATTTAAAGAGGGAATCGGCGCATCACGCCAAGCCGCGCGCGGCGTGATCCAGTCGCTGGAAGAGTTGATTGTTCCGGGCCGCGTTCTGCGGCTTTTTTGTTCCTTCACCAATCCGCCGAAGGAGAAGTACGTCGTCATAGTCGCGACGAATCCCTTCTGCCTCGGGTTGCTGATCAATTCAAGCGCGACAGAGCTGCAGGAAAGCAAGAAGCACCTGTCGGATGAGTTGATCCCAATAGGCAAGGCGGACGGCTACGATTTCCTGACGAATCCGCAGCCCTCGGTCCTCGACTGCACCTTCGCCGCCGATCTCGACCTGGACGAGACGGTGGCGCAACTGACGCAGGATCCATCCAGAGCGCACGGTCTCATCACCGACGCGACGCGAAAGCAGATCGTCGAGGTCATACAAGAGTCGATGACGCTGGAAGGCGGAATTGCGAAGATCATCGTCAGGAACCTGACGGGATCGTGAACGCATTTGCCTTGGCCGTGGGTGTAGCGGGCGAGACTGCTATAATCGACCCTCGCAGTTAGTCCCAACCCAAGAGCTGGCCGCGGCCAGCTTTTTTGTTTCCAGGAATAGCTAAGTGATCGTCGCTTCCAACATCGCCATGCAATTCGGGGCCAAGCCCCTGTTTTCCAACGTCACGGTCAAGTTCGGCGGCGGGAACCGCTATGGTCTGATCGGCGCCAACGGCTGCGGCAAGTCGACGTTCATGAAGATTCTTGGCGGGGAGCTGGAGCCGAGCGCGGGCACGATCGCGATCGACAGCAATGAGCGCGTGGGCAGGCTTAGACAGGATCAGTTCGCCTACGAACAGGAACGAGTACTCGACGTGGTGATGCAGGGCCACGCCGAGATGTGGAAGGCGATGCAGGAGCGCGACGCGATTTACGCCAACCCCGAGGCGGGCGAGGACGAATACCTGCGCGCAGCCGACCTGGAGCACAAGTACGCGGAGTACGGCGGCTACACCGCCGAAGCAAGAGCAGGCGAACTGCTCCTGGGCCTCGGCGTCCCCACCGAGCAGCACAACGGCCCGATGAGCGAAGTCGCCCCCGGCTGGAAACTGAGAGTCCTCCTCGCGCAAGCCCTCTTCGGCGACCCGGACATCCTCCTGCTTGACGAGCCGACCAACAACCTCGACATCAACACCATCCGCTGGCTGGAAGACGTGCTGAACCGTAGAAACAGCACGATGGTGATCATCTCGCACGACCGGCACTTCCTCTCCAGCGTCTGCACGCACATGGCGGACGTGGACTACGGCCAGATCCGCGTCTACGCCGGCACCTACGACGACTACATGGAAGCCTCCACGCTCGCGAAGCAGCAGCTGGAGAAGGACAACGCCAAGGCCAAGGACCGCATCGCCGAGCTGGAAGACTTCGTGCGCCGCTTCAGAGCGCACAAGGCGAAGGCAAGGCAGGCGACTTCCAGAAGGAAGATGATCGAGAAGTTGAAGGTGGAGGACGTGAAGCCCTCCAGCCGGCAGTATCCGTTCATCAGGTTCCTGGTCGACCCGAAGGAGAAGCTGCACCGCCTCGCGCTGGAAGCCAAGGGCCTGGCGAAGGGCTACGAGAAGGGCAAGCCGCTGTTCAAGAATTTCGACCTCACCATCGAGGCGGGCGAAAAAATCGCGATCATCGGCCCGAACGGCGTCGGCAAGACCACGCTGCTGCGCTGCCTGGAAGGCAACCTGAAGGCGGACGCCGGCTCGGTGAAGTGGGCCGAGAAGGCCAGAACCGGCTACTGGCCGCAAGACCCGGCCGACGAATTCAAGGGCGACGAGCCGCTCTCCGACTGGATGGGCCGCTGGCGCTTGAAAGAAAAGGACCAGGACGAGCTGATCGTGCGCGCGACGCTCGGCCAGCTCCTGTTCTCCGGCGACGACCAGAAGAAATCATTGAAGGTGATCTCCGGCGGCGAAGGCCAGCGCATGATCATCGGCAAGCTCATCCTCGGCATGCACAACGTGCTGCTGCTCGACGAGCCCACCAACCACCTCGACATGGAATCGATCGAGTCGCTGAACGGCGCGCTCGACAAATTCCCCGGGACGCTGATCTTCGTCTCGCACGACCGCGAGTTCGTCTCGTCGCTTGCCACGCGCATCCTCGAGCTCAAGCCCGGCGGCGAAGTGATCGACTTCAAGGGCAGCTACGAGGACTACCTCGCCGACGCAAGCGCGGAACTGCAAGCCGCCTAGAAGACCAACTCAGGCGCCCAACGCCGCGGCCGCCCAATGAGCCCAGCCGAGGAGCGCGCTGTCCCCCTCGAACGGCCCGACCAGCTGCACACCGAGCGGCAGGCCGTGCGCGCCTTTGCCGAAAGGTACCGTGACGCAGGGAACGCCGAACAAAGTCCACGCGCGATTGAACACCGGATCGCCGGTCGTCTCTAGCGAGCGCGGCGCTTCGCCCGTCGCGCTGGGCGTCAGCAGGAAATCGACTTCGCGCATCCGGTCCGCCAGGGCGCGGCGGCACTGGCGCGCGGCCTCGCGCATCGCGTCGTAGTCGGCGCGCGTCACCTGCCATGCCGCGTCGAGGCGCGGCTTCAGGGTCGTGCTGATCTGCTCGGGAAAGGTCATGTACTCCCAGGCGAGCGCACGAACGCTTTCGTAGTCCATGATCAGCTTGTGGCGCTCGAAGAGCGCCTCGCTCCCCGCGGGCAGCTCGAAGTCGCTCACCGTGGCGCCGGCCTGCGCCAGGCGCTGGCCGGCGTCGTCGAGGATCGCCTGCGACGCGGCGTCGGCGTCCTGCCAGCGCGGGGTGCGGCACAGGCCGACGCGCGGCTTGCCGGTGAAGGAAGCGAAATCCGGAACGGCGCGATCGGACAACACCGAGAGCGCGAGCGCCAGGTCCTCCGCGCTCCTCGAAAAGAGGCCGATCGTGTCGAGCGACTCGGCGACGAACTTCGTGCCCTGGCGGTTGATGCTGCCGAAGCTCGGCTTCACCGCGAACGCGCCGCAGAAGGCCGCCGGGCGGATGACCGAGCCGCCGGTCTGGGTACCCAAAGCGAGCGGCACCATGCCATCGGCCACCGCAGCCGCCGAGCCGCTCGAGGAGCCGCCCGGGGTGTGCGCGGGATCGTGCGGGTTGCGCGTCGGCGAGGGGTGGTTGTTGGCGAACTCGGTGCTGACCGTCTTGCCGAGGATCAGGCACCCCGCGCGGCGCAGGAGCGCGACGCAGGCGGCGTCGGCCCGCGGGCGGTGGCCGCTGTAGATCGGCGAGCCGTATTCGGTCGGCAGGCTCTCCGTGTCGATGATGTCCTTGATGCCGAAAGGCACGCCGTGCAGGCGGCTGCGGCGCGCCATGCGGTCGAGCTCGCGCGCCTCGGCGAGCGCCTGCTTTGCGTGGATGAACGCCCAGGCACGAACCGCGTCGTCACGCTCGGCAATGCGCTCGAGGCAGGCCGCCGCGAGCGCCTCGGCGGTCAGCTCGCGCGCCTCGATCATCCGCGCGGCTTCGGCCGCGGAAAGCTCGTGCAAGGGGGGTTGCGTGCCCAGCTAAGCCGCCTGCTGCAGCGTCCGCGCGCCGCGCTAGGCCCTGTTCGGCAGCGCGCTATAGTCCAGCAGTCGATCGGACTCGCGCTTCACCACCGCATAGCATTCGCACACGCGCCGCTCCAGCCCCGACCGGTCGAGCACGGTGATGCGCCCGCGCTGGTAGCGGATCAGGCCCGCCTCCTGCAGGTGCCCGGCCGCCTCGGTGACGCCTTCGCGGCGCACGCCGAGCATGTTCGCGATCAGCTCCTGGGTCATGCGCAGCTCGTTGCCCGGCAGCCGGTCCAGGCTCAGCAGCAGCCAGCGGCACAGCTGCTGCTCGAGCGTATGGTGCCGGTTGCACACCGCGGTCTGCGTCATCTGCGTGATCAGCGCCTGGGTGTAGCGCAGCAGCAGGTGCTGCAGGTGCCCGCCGCGCTCGAACTCGTGCATCAGGATCTCGCCCCCCAGCCGGTAGGCGTTCCCGGCGCTCTGCACGATGGCGCGGCTCGGCGTGCTCTCCCCGCCCATGAACAGCGACACGCCGATCAGCCCCTCGTTGCCGGTGATGGCGATCTCGGCCGAGGCGCCGTTTTCCATCACGTAGAGCAGCGACACGATGCCCTCGGTCGGGAAGAACAAGTGCGCCTGGCGGTCGCCGGACTCGTACAGCGCCTCGCCCAGCGGCAGCGCGACCGGCTTCAGGTGGGGATTCAGGCGCTCCAGGTCGCCCGCGGGCAGGGCCGCGAGCAGGTGATTCCTGGTAGGCGGAGCGACAGCCGTGGTACCGAGGTTCCGGGTCATAGAGTTTCTCCGTCTGCCCGGTTCGGACCCTTTCCAGGGACCCGGAAATCCGGGGGGGG
>JBDTMD010000183.1:0-4955 GCA_039934435.1 Burkholderiales bacterium | reverse complement strand
CGCCCCGGCGTGGGTTGCCGATCCGGTGGAGCTCTTCTTCCTGCAGATCCAGGGCTCGGGGCAGATTCAGCTCGAATCGGGCGAGCGCATCCGGGTCGGCTTCGCCGAGCAGAACGGCCACCCCTACCGCTCGCTCGGGCGCTACCTGGTCGACAACGGCGCGCTGACGCTCGAGCAGGCGTCCATGCAGGGCATCAAGGCCTGGGCGGCCGCCAATCCGCAGCGCCTGCAGGATGCGCTCAACCAGAACGCGAGCTATGTGTTCTTCCGTGAATTGCCGGCACTCGAAGGTCCGATCGGCGCGCTCGGCGTACCGCTCGAAGCCGGTTACAGCATTGCCGTCGACCCGAAATTCGTGCCCCTGGGCGCCCCGGTTTTCCTCGCCACCACCTATCCGCTGTCGCCGCAGCCGCTCGAGCGCCTGGTCATGGCCCAGGACACCGGCGGCGCGATCCGAGGTGCGGTGCGTGCCGATTTCTTCTGGGGATCGGGGACGGAAGCCGGCGCGCTCGCCGGCCGCATGCGCCAACCAGGGCGCATGTGGGTGCTGTGGCCGCGCGGCGCGTTGCTGCCGCGACCGCTACCCTAGCGCGCCGTCGGCGCGCTGCGCGCGGCGTCGTCCAGCTTCGCGCGCAGGTCCGCGACCTGCAAGCCGCCGCGCACGCGCTCGCCGGTGGCAAAGAACAGCGTCGGCGTCGAATTCACGCCCAGCGACCGGCCCAGCTCGAGCACGCGTTCGATCGGCGTGTCGCAGTCGGTCTTGCCGTCCGGGACCTGCGGCTTCGCCCGCGCGGCGAGCGCGAGCCAGGCCTTGGCGCGATCTGGCGCGCACCACACCGCCTTTGAATGATCCACCAGCTCCGGCCGGATCACCGGATACATGAAGTAATAGATGGTGATGTCGTCGAGCTGCGCCAGCGTCTGCTCGAACTGGCGGCAGGCCGGGCAATGCGGATCGGAAAACATCGCCAGCACGCGCTTGCCGTTGCCGCGCCGCACTTTCACCGCCAGATCCAGCGGCAAGGACTCGAAGCGGATCGCCGAGAGCTTGTTCAGCCGCTCCTCGGTGATGTTCTCGCGGCTGCGCGTGTCATAGATGTTGCCCTGGATGATGTAGTTCGCCTCGGCGTCCGTATAGATGATCTGCGGGCCGCCGCGCGACTGGAAGTGAACTTCGTAGAACCCCGGCACCGGTGACTGGCGCACGTATTCGACCTGCACGCCGCCGAGCGCCGCTTCGACCACGCGGCGGATCTTCGCTTCGTCGGCAAACGCATTCGATGCGACGAGTAGCGCCGCCGCCCCTGCCAGTAGAATTTTTTTCACGCGATTGCCTGCCGTATGAGGAGATTCTTTATGACCGGCAATCGGTCGGTCAGGTTCAATCCGGCGTTGCGCATAAATGCACAGGAGCGCGCCTGCGTCCGGAACAGCCGGTAGAGGCCGTGCACCGTCGCGTCCATCGCGCCGACGTCGCCGGCGCGCGCGCGCTCGTAGCGCCGCAGAAGTTGCAGGTCGCCCGGGTCGCGCCCGGGCTCGCGGGCGGCGAGGACGGCGGCCAGGCGGCGCGCGTCCTGCAGGCCGAGGTTCGCCCCCTGGCCGGCGAGCGGGTGCACGACATGCGCGGCGTCGCCGGCGAGCGCGATCCGGTGCGCAATCATGCGCCGCGCCGCAAGCCGGCGCAGCGCAAATGCGCGCGCCGGTGTCGCCGGCCCGAGTTCGCCCAGCACGTGGCCACTCGCCGCCGCGACGCTGCGGCACAGCGCCGCGGGATCGAGCGCGAGCAGCCGCGCCGACTCTTCCTCGCCAGTCGACCAGACCATCGAGACCTGGTTTCCCGGCAGCGGCAGGAGCGCCAGCACCGGGCCGCCCTGGAACCATTGATAGGCGACCTGGCGATGCGCGCGCTCGCAGATGAAATTGGCGACCACGGCGCGCTGCGGGTAGGCAACGTCGGTCGCCACGATGCCGGCCTGCTCGCGAACCACGGAGTGCGCGCCATCCGCGCCGACGACAAGGCGCGCGTTCAGCACGCGCCCGCCGCGCAACTGCAATTGCGCGGCGTCGGCGCCGATCTCAAGGTGATCCAGGCGCTCCGGGGACTGCACGCGCACGCTTTCGGCACCGTCGAGCGCCCCCCAGAGCGCATCCTGCAGCACGCGGTCCTCGACAATCCACGCCAGCTCGGCAACGCCGGCGCGATAGGCGTCGAAATCGAGCACCGAATGAGCGTCGCCGAACACGCGCATGGCGCGCACTGGCGTCACGCGTGCCGGGTCGAGCTTTTGCCAGACGCCGAGTTCCGCCAGAAAGGCGGCATTGCCGGGCGTGATCGCGTACACGCGCGCATCGAAGGCCGCCGTCGCCGGCGCCGGCCGCGCGCCCGCCTCCGCCACCAGCGCCACCGTCAGGCCCCGCGCGGCGCGCGCCAGCGCGGCGCCCGCGAGCCCCGCGCCGACGATGGCGACGTCAACGTCCATGGCGCGCATTCTGGATTAAAATCCGCCATGCGTGGCGAATTAGCTCAGCTGGTTAGAGCAGCGGAATCATAATCCGTGTGTCCGGGGTTCGAGTCCCTGATTCGCCACCACTTTCTTTCTCGCGACGCGCACCGATGACGCGCTTGCTGGCCGTTGCCCTGATCCTCTGCCTCGCCGGCCTGGCGCAGGCGCAGCTGCGCTCGCTGCCGGCGGACGCCAAGCGCGGCCAGATCCGACACCTGCAGGAGATGATCGTGCAGATCGACGGCAAGCTGGCGCGCCTGTCGCGCGGCGCGCAGGTGCGCGACGCACACAACCGCATCCTCATGCCTGCGGCAATCCCCGCCGGCAGTGTCGTCAGATACACGCTGAACGCGCAGGGCGAGATCTCCGCGGTCTGGATACTGACTCCACTCGAAGCCCGGCAATGAGCGGCAAGCTGTATCTGCGCACCTACGGCTGCCAGATGAACGCGGTCGACTCGGCGATGATTTCCGGCGTGCTCGCCGAGGCCGAGGGACTCGCGCCCACGGCGCGCCCGGAGGAGGCCGACGTCATCGTCTTCAACACCTGCTCGGTGCGCGAGAAGGCGCAGGAAAAGGTGTTCGCCGACCTCGGCCGCATCCGCCACCTCAAGCGCGACAACCCGCGGCTGATGATCGCCGTCGGCGGCTGCGTCGCCAGCCAGGAGGGCGCCGGCATTGTCGCGCGCGCGAGCTTCGTCGACGTGGTGTTCGGCCCGCAGACGCTGCACCGGCTGCCCGAGCTGCTCGCGCGCCGGCGCGCAAGCGGCGAGGCGCAGGTCGACGTCAGCTTCCCGGAGAACGAGAAGTTCGACCGCCTGCCGGCGCCGCGGGTTGACGGCGCCAGCGCCTTCGTCTCGATCATGGAAGGCTGCAGCAAGTATTGCAGCTTCTGCGTCGTGCCCTATACGCGCGGCGAGGAAGTGTCGCGGCCGTTCGCGGACGTGGTGGGCGAAATCGCCGCCCTGTGCGAGCGCGGCGTGCGCGAAGTAACGCTCCTCGGCCAGAACGTCAACGCCTGGCGCGGCGAGATCGGCGCATCGCCCGGCGATTTCGCCGAGTTGCTGCGCTATGTGGCGGAAATCGACGGCCTCGGGCGCCTGCGCTACACCACGTCGCACCCGCGCGAATTCACGCAGCGCCTGATCGACGCGCACGCCGAGCTGCCGCTGCTCGCACCGCACGTGCACCTGCCGGTGCAATCGGGCGCTGACCGCGTGCTCGCCGCCATGAAGCGCGGCTACACCGCGCTCGAATACCGCTCGATCGTGCGCCGGCTGCGCAAGGCGCGGCCCGGCCTGAGCCTGACCTCCGACTTCATCGTCGGTTTTCCCGGCGAGTCCGCAGCCGATTTCGAAGCGACGCTGGCGCTCGCGCGCGGCCTCGAGTTCGACGGCTCGTTCTCGTTCCTCTACAGCCCGCGTCCCGGCACGCCGGCGGCCGAGCTCGCCGACGCCACGCCGCGTGCGGAAAAGCAGGCGCGCCTGCAGCGACTGCAGGCGCTGCTCGAGGCGCAGGCGCGCGCGGCGAGCGAATCGATGGTCGGCGGCATCGAGCGCGTGCTCGTCGAAGGCCCGTCGCGCAAGGACGCGGCCGAGCTCGCCGGGCGCACCGGCAACAACCGCGTGGTCAATTTCCGCGGCGGCGCCGGGCGCGCCGGGCGCTTTGCCGACGTGCGCATCACCGCGGCACGCGCCCACTCGCTGCGTGGCGAGATCCTGGATGCCTAGCAAGCCGGTCGAAATACGCCTCGACCCGGTGGACAATCTGCGCCTGGCGCGCGTCTGCGGCGCGCTCGACGCAAATCTGCGGCAGATCGAAACCGCGCTCGATGTCTCGATCGCGCGGCGCGGCGCCCGCTTCACGGTTCGCGGACAGCCGCAGCAGGCCGAGCGCGCGGCGCGCGCGCTGCGGCACTTCTACGACAAGGCGGCGGACGAATTGAGCCTCGACGACGTGCAGCTTGGCCTCACCGAGCTGGCGCAGGGCAAGCCGCCCGAGCCGCCCGCATCGGGGCCGGCGCTGCTCACGCGGCGCGCCGACCTGCACGGGCGCACGCCGCGCCAGGTGCAGTACATCGAGCAGATCCTCGCGCACGACATCACGTTCGGCGTCGGCCCGGCGGGCACCGGCAAGACCTATCTGGCGGTGGCCTGCGCCGTGGACGCGCTGGAGCGCGACAAGGTCAGGCGCATCGTGCTGGTGCGGCCCGCCGTCGAGGCCGGCGAGCGCCTCGGCTTCCTGCCCGGGGACCTGGCGCAGAAAGTCGACCCGTACCTGCGCCCGCTGTACGACGCACTCTACGACTTGATGGGCTTCGACAAGGTGGCGACGCTCCTCGAGCGCGGGGCGATCGAGCTCGCGCCGCTCGCCTACATGCGCGGCCGCACGCTCAATCACGCCTTCGTCATCCTCGACGAGGCGCAGAACACGACGCCCGAGCAGATGAAGA